>JBEKCN010000547.1:0-4039 GCA_050014855.1 Streptosporangiaceae bacterium
TGCCCCAGCCAGCTGCCCACGATCTGGAAGCACCGCAGGGCGGCCGGATCACCTTCCCGGGCCGCCCGGGTGACCTGCGGGCCAGAGATGCCCTCGGGCGTCCCGCCACCGAGCTGCAGCAGCCGGATGGCTGCCTCCGGGCTGTTCCGCGCGAACTCGCGGGCCTCCGCCACCAGCGCGCTCCCGCTCGCGTACCGCTCCCAGCAGCCGCGGTTGCCGCAGCCGCAGAGCCGCCCGTCGGGCACGGCCCGGTAATGCCCCGGCTCGCCAGCGATGCCGAACGCGCCGCGGTACAGGTCGCCGTTGATCATGATGCTCGCCCCAATGCCCGTGCCCACCGCGATCAGGAACACGTCCCGGTAGCCACGGGCCGCGCCAAACCGCGACTCGGCCCAGAGGCTGGCGTTCGCGTCGTTCTCGACGAACACGGGCAGCCCGACTTTTTGCTGCACCGATTCGCGCAGCGGCTCATCCCGCCAGGCGAGGTTGGGCGCGAACAGCACCGTGGAGCGGGTCTTGTCGATGAACCCCGCCGCGCCGATCCCGACCGCCGCCACGTCGTGCCGGGACGCCAGCTCGGTCACCACCTCCGCGATGACCCGCTCCGTTTCCGGCGGGCTCGCTGCGGGCGTCGAGCGCTTCAGCTTCTCAACGATCCGGCCGTCGGGAGCGACGACACCGGCCGCGGCCTTGGTGCCACCGACATCAATGCCGATCGTCAGGCGCACGGCCAGCATCTCCCGATGGGCCGGTGGCGTCTGACCACGGGCTGGTGGCAGGCCCAGCAGGCCCAGTGGGCTGGGCAGGCCCAGTGGGCTGGGCGGGCCTCGGGGCCGCACCGGGACCGCCCGCTCCGCGGCCACCCTGGGGTGGGCTCTGCGGGCGCGGCGGCGGCTTCATGACCGCCTCAAAGGCGGAGTAGGCCTCCTGGACTACGGAGGCGAGCGCGTCACCCGCCCCGGCCAGGGGCGAGCCCTGACCGGCCTCGCGGGACTCGCGCATCCTGCGGGCCGCGCGGCAGACCGGGCACCAGGCACACTCGGGTGCCTCGTCATGGACCGGTCGCGTCGTGGCGGTCTCCCACACATCAGCGCGCTTACCGGACGGCTCCTGGCCCAGCGCCCGGCGCATCTGCCCGGTCAGGTCCCTGGTGACGCTCCGCGCACCCGAACGCATCAGCCACCGCTGGAGGTCACCTATCGGATCTCCGCCTGGCTGGCTGTCCCGCTCGGTCACTTCGCGCCTCCCACTGTCAATCTCCTCCCTTGGAGGGTACCTCTACCATTGCAGGACAAAGGGACGTCCGGTGGCGCGGAAGTGCCCGACATTGATGCACTCGGTGGTACCGACCCGGACGCGCTGGGCCAGCGGCTGGTGCACATGGCCAAAGAGCGCGAAGCGCGGCCTGGTCCGCCTGATCGCGGCCAGCAGCGCGTGACTCCCACGCTCCATCCGCCGCGCGACGGTGTCGTAGAGCAGTTCGGGCACGGCGGGCGGGATGTGCGTGCAGAGCACGTCCACCGCACCGACCTCGTCGAGCTTGGCCCCGTACGCGTCCTCGTCCATCTCGTGGGGCGTCCGGTAACGGGAGATCAGGCCCCCGCCGACGAAACCGAACGTCCAGCCGTCCAGCTCCGCCCGCGCGCCGTCGAAGACCTGATGCCCGGGCTTGAGATGCTCGGCCCACATGCGGGGGATGTCGACGTTGCCGTAGGTGAGGTACGCGGGCTCTGGGAGCGCCCTGAACAGCTCGGCGTACTGCCGGGCGGCGGCGGCCTCGATAGCCGCGCGTACCGAGCCGCCCGGCAGGCGCTCCGCCAGCCGGGCCGACAGGGCCCGTGCCTCGTCGAACCGCTTGGCCAGCCGGAGCGCCATGAACGTGCGCGCCTCCTCCGCACCGAACAGATCCGCGAAGATGCCGCGCCGGTGATCCGCGTAGTCCATGAATAGCAGCAGGTCGCCCAGGCAGACGAGCGCGTCCGCGTCCCGGGCCGCCGCGGGCAGCGCGTCAGCCCGGCCGTGCACATCGCTCACCACGTGAATCCGCATGAGAACACGCTAAGCCGGCCCGGGATAGCCTGATCAAGCGGGCTTCACGGCCCGATGACAGCGATGGCGGGTGACCTAAACCCTACCGGCCAGTAGCTTAACGCGATAACGTGGTCCGCGGCGGCAAGGGGCCTTGATAAGGAGACAGCGTCGTGCGTCAGCACACCATCCCAGCTCTCGTGCGGATCCCCGATTCGGCCAGCCTCGCCGGGGTCGTATCCCGGCGCGCCGCCGCCGATCCGCAGCAGGTCGCGCTGCGCCGCGCCAGCGGCGCAGGAGGCTGGCAGGACGTCACGATCGGCGAGTTCCGCGACGAGGTGACGGCCCTGGCCAAGGGACTGATCGCCGCCGGGATCGGAGCCGGCGACCGGGTCGGGCTGATGTCGCGCACGCGGTACGAGTGGACGGTCATCGACTACGCGATCTGGACCGCAGGCGCGGTCTGCGTGCCTGTCTACGAGACATCCTCGGCCGAGCAGGTCGAGTGGATCATGAGCGACTCCGGCGCCAAGGCGATCTTCGTGGAGACCGCGGCGCACGAGAGGATCGTCTCCGGGCTGCGCGACCGGCTCAGTGCCCTGGAGCACGTCTGGCGCATCGAGGCCGGGCCGGCGGCCACGGCCGCCGGCGGGGCGACGGACCAGGCGGGCGACAAGGCCCCGGGCCTGGACACCCTGGCCGCCGACGGTGCGCCCGTCGGTGACGACGTGGTGCGCGAGCGCGTATCCGCCACCTCCGCCGGCGACCTGGCCACCATCATCTACACGTCCGGTACCACCGGGCGGCCCAAGGGCTGCGAGCTGACGCACCGCAACATGCTGGCCGAGGTCCGCAACGGCAGCGCGGCCAGCCCGGAGATCTTCAGCGTGACCGGGGGCTCGACGCTGCTGTTCCTGCCGCTGGCGCACGTGCTGGCCCGGGTCATCCAGGTCGGCTGTATCGAGGACGGCATCATCATCGGGCATACGCCCGACGTCGCGGACCTGCTGCCCGACCTGGCCTCCTTCCGCCCCACCTTCCTGCTCGCGGTCCCGCGCGTCTTCGAGAAGGTCTACAACGGCGCCGAGCAGAAGGCAGAGGCCGACGGCAAGGGCGCGATCTTCCGCCGGGCGGCCCGGACGGCGATCGCCTACAGCCAGGCCCTGGACGACCGGACACGCGGCGGCCGCGGGCCGGGCGCCGGACTGCGGATCGCCCACGGTGTCTTCGACCGGCTCGTCTACGTCAAGCTGCGGGAGGCGGTCGGCGGCCAGGTCCGGTACGCCATCTCCGGCGGCTCCGCGCTCGGCGAGCGGCTGGGCCACTTCTTCCGGGGGGTGGGCATCACGATCCTGGAGGGCTACGGGCTCACCGAGACGACCGCGGCCGCGACGGTGAACCGGCCGGCCAGCAACAAGATCGGCACGGTGGGGCTGCCCATACCCGGTGACGCCCTGCGGATCGCCGAGGACGGCGAGGTCCTGATCAAGGGGCCGACCGTGTTCGCGAGCTACCGGGGCAACAGCGCGGCCAGCGCGGAGGCGCTGACCGACGACGGCTGGATGCGGACCGGTGACCTCGGGGAACTGGACGACGAGGGATACCTGCGGATCACTGGCCGGAAAAAGGAGATCATCGTCACCGCGGGTGGCAAGAACGTCGCCCCGGGGCCACTGGAGGACCGGATCCGGGCGCACGCGCTCGTCAGCCAGGCCATGGTCGTCGGCGACGGCAGGCCGTACGTGGCGGCGCTGGTGACGCTGGACGAGGAGGCGTTTCCCGCGTGGAAGGAAAAGCACGGCAAGCCTGCGGGCGCGACCGTCGCCGAGCTACGTGACGACCCCGATCTGTTGGCCGAGATCCAGACCGCGGTGGACGACGCCAACACCACCGTGTCCCGGGCCGAGTCGATCCGCCGCTTCGGCATCGCGGACGATGACTTCAGCCTGGAGAACGGCCAGCTGACCCCCTCGCTCAAGGTCCGCCGCAACGTGGTGAACAAGGACCGGTC
>JBEKCN010000548.1:0-4039 GCA_050014855.1 Streptosporangiaceae bacterium
GGCAGCCCCGACGACAAGCCGGGCAGCCCCACGATCTACGGGCTGAGCAACGAGAAGAACGATCTGGTCCTCGAGAAGATCCAAACGGACGGTGTGAAGGTCTACGACGGCACGATCCGTTACATCAAGGTGGTGCGGGCCGCGGGCCTGCGCACCGCCATCGTCTCCTCCAGCGCCAACACGATCGACGTGCTCAACGCCGCCCGGATCGCGGACCTGTTCGACGCGCGCGTCGACGGCAACGTGGCCAAGGAGCAGCATCTGAAGGGCAAGCCGGCCCCGGACACCTTCCTGGCCGCCGCCCAGGACCTGGGCGTCAGCCCCGCACACGCCGCCGTGTTCGAGGACGCGCAGTCGGGCGTCGCGGCCGGCCACGCCGGGCATTTCGCCCTCGTCGTCGGGGTCGACCGGGTAGGCCAGGCGGATGAGCTGCGCAAGCATGGCGCCGACATCGTCGTCCAGGACGTGGCGGAGCTCCTCGGTTGAGTCGCGGGCGCAGAGCACGACGGTTCCGGCTGAGCGCGAAGGGCAGATAAATGATCAAGCAGGCCGCTTACGGGGTCGAGCCGTGGAGCCTCCGGGAGTCCGGGCTCAACATGGACCTGCTCGCACAGAGCGAGTCCGTCTTCGCGCTGTCCAACGGCCACATCGGGCTGCGCGGCAACCTCGATGAGGGGGAGCCGCACGGGCTGCCGGGCACTTACCTCAACTCCTTCTACGAGCAGCGCCCGCTGCCGTACGCCGAGGCGGGTTACGGCTACCCCGAGTCGGGCCAGACGGTCATCAACGTCACCAACGGCAAGCTCATCCGGCTGCTCGTCGACGACGAGCCGTTCGACATTCGCTATGGCACCCTCAACTCCCACGAGCGGGTCCTCGACCTGAGGGCCGGGACGCTGACCCGGCGGGTGGACTGGACCTCACCGGCCGGGTCCCGGGTGCGGGTCACGTCGGTGCGGATCGTCTCACTCACCCAGCGGGCGATCGCCGCGATCAGGTACACCGTCGAGCCGGTCGAAGGCACGCTCCGGCTCGTCGCACAGTCCGAGATCGTGGCCAACGAGCAGATGCCGGACGCCGGCCGGGACCCCAGGGCCGCCGCCGCACTGGAGGCCCCCCTGGTCAGCGAGCAGTATGGGGCCGACAACGACGGGCAGTGCCGCGCCATTCTGGTGCACAGCACCCGGGTCAGCGGCCTGCGTATGGGGGCCGGGATGCTGCACGACGTGCGCGGCCCGGCGCGGATGTCGGTGCACAGCGAGGCCTACCCGGACGTTGGCCGGGCTACGGTGGCCGCGGAGGTCCCGCTGGGCCAGAAGCTGGAGATCATCAAGTACATCGGCTACGGCTGGTCCTCCACCCGCTCCCGGCCTGCGGTCGCCGATCAGGTCGCGGCGGCGCTGGCGCTGGCCCGGCTCACCGGCTGGGAGCAGATCCTGTCCGAGCAGCATGCCTACCTCGACGATTTCTGGGCCGGGGCCGACGTGGAGGTGACCGGCGACCCGGAGATCCAGCAGGCGGTGCGGTTCGCGCTGTTCCAGGTGCTGCAGTCCGCGGCCCGCGCCGAGGTGCGGCCGGTCGCGGCCAAGGGGCTGACCGGCCCCGGCTACGACGGGCACACGTTCTGGGATACCGAGACGTTCGTGCTGCCCGTGCTGACCTACACCCAGCCCAGCGCCGCCGCGGACGTGCTGCGCTGGCGTCACTCGGTGCTGCCGCTGGCCCGGGAGCGCGCCTCCGACCTGGGACTCAAGGGGGCCGCGTTCCCGTGGCGGACAGTCGACGGCCAGGAATGCTCCGGGTACTGGCCGGCCGGCACCGCTGCGTTCCACATCAACGCGGACATCGCGGACGCGGTCATCAGCTACATTCACGCCACCGGGGACGAGAAGTTCGAGCGTGAGATCGGCGCCGAGGTACTGGTGGAGACCGCCCGGCTGTGGCGCAGTCTCGGACACCACGACGCCGAGGGCCGGTTCCGCATCGACGGCGTGACCGGGCCGGACGAGTACAGCGCGGTCAAGGACAACAACGTCTTCACCAACCTGATGGCCCAGCGGAACATGTGGGCCGCCGCCGAGGTGGCCGAGAAGCACCGGGACATCGCGCGGAGCCTGGACGCCAGCACGGAAGAGGCGGCCGAGTGGCGGGACGCCGCCAACGCCATGATGATCCCCTACGACGAGCGGCTGGGCGTTCATCCGCAGCACGAGGGCTTCACCCAGCACGCGGTCTGGGACTTCGACCGCACGCCGGAAGAGAACTACCCGCTCCTGCTGCACTACCCCTACTTCGACCTATACCGGAAGCAGGTCGTCAAGCAGGCCGACCTGGTGCTGGCCATCCAGATGCGCGGCGATGCGTTCACCGCCGAGCAGAAGGCCCGCGACTTCGCCTACTACGAGCCGCTGACCGTGCGCGACTCGTCCCTGTCGGCCTGCACCCAGGCCGTGGTGGCCGCGGAAGTGGGGCAGCTGGAGCTGGCTCACGAGTATCTGGCCGAAGCGGCGCTGATGGACCTGCGGGATGTCGAACGCAACACCCGCGACGGCATGCACATGGCTTCACTGGCCGGAGCCTGGATCGCACTGGTGGCCGGGTTCGGCGGCATGCGGCACATCCAGGACACCCTGTCCTTCAGCCCCCGGCTGCCGAACGGCATCTCCCGGATGAAGTTCCACATGCGCTTCCGCGGGCGGCTGCTGCGGTGCACGGTGACCCGGCACGAAGCCACGTATGAGCTGGTGGCGGGCGAGCCGATGGTGTTCTATCACCACGGCGACCAGCAGCGGCTCGAGGAAAAGCCGATCCGGCTCAAGATCCCCGCGATCCACGCCGGCCCGCGCCCCCGTCAGCCCAAGGGCCGCGAGCCCATCACTCGTAGGTAACGGCGACGCGATCGTTACCGGCCCAGCGAACCGGGCCTTGTGGCCGGCGTGTCGGCGAAGTACCACCGCGCGGTACGGGCAGGCGTCCGTTGCCGGCCCAGCGAGTCCGGGCCTTCAGGCCCGGCGAGCGGCCGGTGCTACGGCCCGCACCACCGCGGGTAGCGGGGGGTCCAGGGGGGTCCAGGGGGGTCGTCCCCCCGGACGGCGTCTCCCCCTAAGCAACGAGCGTCTTGACCGCGGAGTTCAGCTCGGTCATCGCCTTCTTGGCGTCGGCGAAGTACATGCTGGTCTTGGGGCCGTAGTACAGCTCGTTGTCCAGGCCGGCGTAGCCGTGCCCCATCGAGCGCTTGATCACGATGATGGACTTAGCCTGGTCCACGTCCAGGATCGGCATGCCGGAGATCTCGTTGCCCGGGCGGCGGGCCGCCGGGTTGGTCACGTCGTTGGCCCCGATGACCAGGGCCACGTCGGTTCGCGGGAACTCCGGGTTGATCTCGTCCATCTCCTTGAGCTGCGGGTAGGGCACGTTCGCCTCGGCCAGCAGCACGTTCATGTGCCCAGGCATCCGGCCCGCGACGGGGTGGATCGCGTAGCTCACCTCGACGCCGTGCTCCTCCAGCACGCTGGCCAGCTCGGCCACCGCGTGCTGGGCCTGCGCGGCGGCCAGGCCGTAGCCGGGGACGATGATCACCTTCGACGCGTAGGCGAGCTGGATGGCCGCGTCGTCGGCCGCGATCGCGCGGATCTGCGCGTCGCCCGCCACCGCCGAGGCGACCAGGGCGTCGCCGGTGCCGAAGCCGCCGATGATGATGTTGGCCAGCGACCGGTTCATCGCGTCGGCCATCAGCTTGGTGAGGATGCCGCCGGACGCGCCCACCAGGGCCCCGGCCACGATCAGGGCCCAGTTACCGATGACGAACCCGGCCATCGCGACGGCGGTGCCGGTGAACGCGTTCAGCAGCGAGATCACCACCGGCATATCGGCGCCGCCGATCGGCAGCACCATCAGCACGCCGAACGCCAGCGCGGCCAGCACCACGATGAGCAGGGCCGGCAGCGACGCGGTGGTGAGCATGAACGCCGCCGCGCCGATCGCGATGATCGCGAGCGCGGCGTTGAGCACGCGGCCGCCCTTGAAGATGACCGGCTGG
>JBEKCN010000549.1:0-4025 GCA_050014855.1 Streptosporangiaceae bacterium
CCAGCTCCAGGTCGGCGCCCATCGGCCGGGGCCGGGGATCGGCCAGGTAACCGGCCCGGTGGGCCGGGTGCAGGCCGCGCACGTGGTCCGGGACCAGGATTTCCACCGGCTGGCCGACCAGCTCGTCCCTGCCGTAGCCGAACAGCCGCTCGGTCTGGGCGTTGACCAGGACGATACGCCCGTCGCGCCCGACGCAGACCATCGCGTCCGGGGCGGCTTCCATCAGCCCGCGGAACCGGGCGTCCGCGCGGCGGTGTTCGGTCACGTCCCGGGCCGTGGTCGCCACCCCGATGATGGTTCCGGTCCGGTCGGCGATGGGCGACATGGTCAGCGACACCTCCACCGTCGTCCCGTCCTTGCGCAGCCGGCGGGTATCGTACTGGTCTACCCGCTCGCCCCGCCCGACCGCGGCCACCACCTCCGCTTCCCGTTCCCGGTCCTCCTCCGCGGGAATGAGCATCTCGGCGTGACCGCCGATCGCCTCCGCGGCGGTGTACCCGTAAAGCCGCTCCGCGCCCGGGTTCCAGCTGGTGATCACCTGATCGAGGGTCTTGCCGATCACCGCGTCGTGCGATGACTGGATGATCGACGCCAGCTGCGCGGCCGTCTCGGCCACCAGCAGCCGCTGGGTCACGTCGCGGATCGCGGCGGAGACGAGGATGCCTTCCTCGGTGTCGATGGTGGACAGGGAGATCTCGGCGGGGAAGGTAGTCCCGTCGCGGCGCCGGCCGGCCAGTTCCATCCCCGCCCCCATCGGGCGCGGTCGCGGGTTGGCGACGTAGACGGTCCGGTGGCCGGGGTGGACATCGCGGGCCGCGTCCGGGACGAGCATTTCCACCGGCTGGCCGATCAGCTCGTCGCGGCCGTAGCCGAACAGCCGCTCGGTCTGGGCGTTGACCAGCACGATCCGCCCGTCGGCGTCGACGCACACCATCGCATCCGGCGCCGCCTCTAGCAGCCCCGCGAACAGGTGATCGTCAAGTTGCTGCACGCCACCATCCCCTTGCGTGGCCAACAAGTTGCCCAAAGTAATCATGTCATAGCCCGCGAAGTCACCGTGACCAGCGGGCCGCCGCCCCGCACGCTGCTTAGCGAGGAGACGTCGCCGCGGTAGCAGCAGGACGCGAAGACGTCCTCTTAGTGGCGCTCGTCTGCGAGGAGCTCGCCGCGCAGGGCACGCCGCTGCTGCTGCTCCTGGTATCGGCCGCGATCTCCGCTGGACCAGCACGCCGAGTACGAGACGCTCGGCCGGCGGCTGCGCGTCAAGTACCGGATCGGCGGCACCGCCGATGACCCCGCCGGCGACCCCAGGCCCAGCCCCCTCGGCCCCTCTAGCCCTAATGACCTCTCTAGTACCAGCAGTGCTGACCACCGGTTCCGCGAACTGCTCACCGAGGCCACCCACCTCGGCGTGCAGCGTTACGAGCTGCCGAACCTCCGCGCCCTCAACTCCGTCGTGACAGGCCTGCTCGCTCCCGGGGTGGCCGCCACCACGCGGCCGGACGCCCAGGCCAAGGGCCTCGGGGAGTACCTCCGCTCCCGCGTCGTCTGTGTGCCGCGGGACGTGGCCGAGGAGGTCACCGGCGAATGATCGCCCCCCGCCAGCGAGCCCAGCAGGCCCGGGCCGCGAGCAACGGCCATATCCGGGCGGTCCGGGCGGCCGCGGACTGGCCGGATGTGGTTCCCTTCTGGTCATGACTCCCACTGACGATGCTGCGGCCGACACCGCGCCGCCGGAATGGTTCACGACCGCGCTGGCCACTTCTGCCGAACTTGGCCGGGTGGACGTGGACGGCACCGCGATCGCCTACCGGGCCTGGGGGCAGCCGGGCGGCCCCGGGATCGTGCTGGTGCACGGCGGCGCGGCGCACTCCCGCTGGTGGGATCACATCGCCCCGCTGATGACGCCGGGCCGCCGGGTCTTCGCGCTGGACCTGTCCGGGCACGGGGACAGTGGGCGGCGGCAGACCTACAGCCTCGACTCCTGGGCGCGCGAGGTCCTCGCGGTGGCCGGCGCGGCCGGGATCACCGCCCCGCCCACCGTGATCGGGCACAGCATGGGCGGGTTTGTCACGCTCCGGCTGGCCAGCCTGTACGGCTCCCGGATCGCCGGGGCCGTGATCGTCGACTCCCCAGTCCGTGATCTGACTCCGGAGGAGCAGGCGGCCCGGGAGCACCGCGCGTTCGGCCCGCTGCGGGTCTACCCCACCCGGGAGGCAGCCATCGCCCGGTTCCACCCGATCCCTGACCAGCCCACGCTGCCCTACATCACCCGGCATGTGGCCGAGACGTCCGTCCGGGAGACCGACGGCGGCTGGACGTGGAAGTTCGACCCGCGCATCTTCGGCCGCACGCAGCTGGGCCCGCACCTGCTGACGCGGCTGGACTGCCGGGTGGCGCTGTTCCGGGCCGAGTACGGCATCATGTCCCAGCAGATGAGCGAGGTGATGTACGACCGGCTGGGCCGGGTGGCCCCGCTCATCGAGATCCCCGCCGCCGGCCACCACGTGATGCTGGACCAGCCCATCGCGCTCATCGCCGCGCTCCGCACGCTGCTGTCGGACTGGGACCACTCGACGCCCGGCCTTCCCGGCGTCCCCGCCCCCAGCGCAATAACCCCAGCGCAATAACCCCAGCGCAATAACCCCAGCGCAATAACCCCACCGGCCTGGCCGGCCGCGGGCCCGGGCGGGGGCACACCGATCGGGTTGGCGTAGGGGACCTCGCGGGCGCAGGCCTGCGCGAGCGGCAGGAGCGTCTCCGCGACCTCCGCCGTGGCGTCCGCCCCGATCTGCTGCCACGGCCGCGCGGCGGCGCGGTCGGTGGCCTCTTCCACGGCGGCGTGCGCTTCCCGGCCCGCGGCGGTGATCTTGCCGTCCGGCCTGATCAGCCCCCGCTCCGTCAGCCGCGCCCGGGCAGCTTCCCACTGCTCGTCGGTCCAGCCGCGGATGGGCTGGAGGTCTTCGCGCCGCATGTTCAGGGCGCAGCGCAGGACCAGAACCTCACACCCGTCGGTGCCGGCCGCCGTCAGGGCCGCGAAGTGCCCGTCGCCCCGATGCTCACGCAGGACGGTGGCCGCCTGCCACAGCCGGGCGATCGCCCCATCTTCCTCGGCCAGCGCGCTGCCCGGTTGCGGCAGCGCGGTGTTGGCCGCCGCCAGCACCCGCCCCGCGCAGTCCAGGCCGGCTGTGATCTGGCCCAGCCGCTCCGCGGCCAGCACGGTCTGCTTTTCCAGCCCGGCCAGCAGCCGGCGCAGCGCCGCGATCGCGCCGTCCTGGCGAGCCTGCAGCGCCGTGGCCGGCGGGGCAAGCTGCCAGACCGCGGGGATCGCGCGCTCGACCATGGCCGGAGCGAAGTTGTAGAACGACGCGGTCACGACCTCCGGGCCGGCGGGCCCCAGTGGCGCGGCCCGCCCCGCGAAGTACCCCCGCCAGAATCCGCGCAGGCCGGCCGCATCGAAGGCTGACCGCGCCTCGGGCGCGAAGTACGTCACCGCATGGACCGGCTCGAACAGCGTCCATATCGCTCGCGGGCTCCACGCCACCTCGGCCACAACCGCCTCCTCCGCGCGCCCTGTCTCCGTCAGCACGGCGCCTCCGCCAGCGTACGACGCCTGGCCCGAGATGACCCGGCGCGGCTTTCCCGCACCGATGTGGGGAAGCCGCCCCGCTCAGCCCGCCGCGCCAGCGTTGATCGGCAGGCTCGTGCAGTTCGGCCTGCCTAGCCGCTTGAGTTGGGTGTCGAGGTAGGAGAAGTTCCGGCCCTGCGGCAGCGGGTCGTTGTTTCGCCGCGTGGCCGCGCTCGATGGGCCAGCTGCAGGGCCGCGTAAGTTCTTGGGGTAGCCCGCCCCCCTGACCTCAAGCAGGGCTATCCACTGAAAATGCTCTCCGTAAGCAACGGCGCTCCGGTCGGGGCACCTGCAGCGTCACAGCAGACCCAACGCGGCTCAGCCGCCCCCGATCCAGCCCGACGTTAAGCTCAAGTGCGGAAAACCGGCGCCGATCATGAAGGGGCCTGACCGGGAG
>JBEKCN010000550.1:0-4024 GCA_050014855.1 Streptosporangiaceae bacterium
GGCGCCGTCCGGATCGCCAGCCTGGCCGGCCAGGTCGCGGTCGGCCGCCGGCATTCGGGCCCCAGCGGTGGCGTCCCCGCCCGCGACCCGGAGGGCGCGCAGGGTGGACGTCACCTCGGCGGCCTGGCCCGCGGTGAGGCCGGGCAGCCCGAACGAGGCCTGGTTGAGCGCCTCGGTCGCCTCGCGGACCAACGCCTGCCCGGCCGGCGTGATCGTGGCCAGGACGACGCGCCGGTCATCGGGGGAGAGGCGCCGCTCGACCAGACCGCGCTGTTCCAGCCGGGTGATGGCGTTGGTCACCGACGCCGGGTGCACCATCAGCCGCGCGCCCATCTTGCCCATCGGCAGCGATCCCCGGCGGCTGAAGGCCAGCAGGCGCAGTGCCTCGTAGGCGGCGAAGGTCAGGCCGTACGGCTTGAGCGTGTCCTCGACCCGGCTCAGCAGCAGCTGCTGGGCCCGCATCACCGACGTGACGGCGGCCATGCGGTCCGCCTGCTCTGGCCAGCGTGCGCTCCACTGCCGGCGCGCCTCGGCAATGGGGTCGAAAGGCTCATGATCCGGCACGCTGCCTACCGTACGTTAGGCGGACGTGGGCGGCTACGGCCCTGGATCCGCGGACTTGACGTCCAGCGACTTTTATTTTAACGTCCAAATATTAGCCGTCCAAGGATCGATCCGCGGGATGCCGGCCGCATGGCTGCCCGGGCGGGAGGCTTCCAGTGACAGGTCCGAAGCAGAACCAGCTGCACGTGCCGGTGCACCCGGTGCGGTTCGTCACGGCGGCCGCGCTGTTCGACGGGCACGACGCGGCGATCAACATCATGCGGCGCATCCTGCAGGCGCAGGGCGCCGAGGTGGTGCACCTCGGGCACGACCGCTCGGTCCGCGAGGTCGTCGACGCGGTGCTGGAGGAGGATGCCCAGGGGGTGGCGGTCAGTTCCTACCAGGGCGGCCACGTCGAGTACTTCGAGTACCTGGCCAAGCTGCTGGCCGAGGCCGGCGCCGGGCAGGTGCGGATCTACGGCGGTGGCGGCGGGGTCATCGTGCCGGATGAGATCGCCCGGCTGGCCGCGGCCGGGGTACGGATCTTTTCTCCCGAGGACGGCCAGCAGCTCGGCCTGCCTGGCATGATCAATCAGCTCATCCGGGACTGCGACACCGATCTCGCCGCCGAGCCGGCTCCCGCCGATGCCGTGCTGACCGGGGACCGGCGGGCCCTGGCCCGGGCGATCACCTGCCTGCAGGCCGGGCGCCTGCCGGAAGCGGACCGGGCGGCGCTGACCGCGGCCGCGGCGTCCCGGCAGGTTCCCGTGCTCGGCATCACCGGGACCGGCGGCTCCGGCAAGTCGTCGCTGACCGACGAGCTGGTCCGGCGGCTGCGCACCGACCAGCAGGACAAGCTGCGGGTGGCGGTGCTGGCCGTCGACCCGACCCACCGGCGCACCGGCGGGGCGCTGCTCGGCGACCGGATCCGGATGAACGCGCTCGACGGCGACCACGTGTTCTTCCGCTCGCTGGCCACCCGCGGCGCCCACGAGCTGCCGGACGGCATCGAGGCCATCATCGGGGCCTGCCGGGCGGCCGGCTACGACCTGGTGATCCTGGAGACACCGGGGATCGGGCAGGGCGACGCGGCGGTGGTGCCGCTCGCCGACGTCTCGCTGTACGTGATGACCCCCGAGTTCGGCGCGGCCTCCCAGCTGGAAAAGATCGACATGCTGGACTTCGCCGACGTGGTGGCGATCAACAAGTTCGACCGCCGCGGCGGCGCCGACGCCCTGCGCGATGTGTCCCGCCAGCTGATCCGCAACAGGGACGCCTTCGGCGCGCGGCCGGAGGACATGCCGGTCTTCGGGACCAGCGCCGCCACCTTCAACGACAACGGGGTCACCGCGCTTTACCAGCACCTGGCCCGGCTGCTGGCCGGCCAGGGCCTGGCGCTGTCCGAGGGGGTGCTGCCCGCCGCGGTAGGCCGTACGTCCATCGATGCGGCGCCGGTCATCCCCCCGGGCCGGACCACGTACCTGGCGGAGATCGCCGAGACCGTCCGCGGCTACCACACGGAGACCGGCCGCCAGGTGACGGCGGCGCGCCGCCTGCAACGGCTGACCGAGGTCGCCGCGGAGCTGTCCGGCGAACCGGCCGAGGCGGTCGCCGCCCTGGCCAGGCAGGCCCGCGAGGATCTCAGCGACGCCAGCGCCGGGCTCATCGAGAGCTGGCCGGCCGTGGTGGATTCGTACTCCGGCGACGAGCAGGTCGTCCGGACCCGCGACCGCGAGCTGCGGATCCAGCTGACCAGCGAGACACTCTCCGGGAGCAGGATCCCGCGGGTGGCGCTGCCGCGGTACACCGACCACGGGGAGCTGCTGCGGTTCCTGCGGGAGGAGAACCTGCCGGGCTATTTCCCGTTCACCGCGGGGGTGTTCCCCTTCAAGCGCGAAGGCGAGGACCCGGCGCGGATGTTCGCCGGTGAAGGCGACCCGTTCCGCACCAACCGGCGCTTCAAGCTGCTGGCGGCCCACGCCCCGGCGACCCGGCTGTCCACCGCGTTTGACTCCGTCACCCTGTACGGCCGTGACCCGGGTGAGCGCCCCGACGTCTACGGCAAGGTCGGCACCTCCGGGGTGTCGATCGCGACGCTGGACGACATGAAGGCCCTCTACGCGGGGTTCGACCTGGCCGCGCCCAGCACGTCGGTGTCGATGACGATCAACGGGCCCGCCCCGACCATCCTGGCCTTTTTCCTCAACACCGCGATCGACCAGGGACTGGACGCGTTCCGGGCGGAAAACGGCCGCGAGCCTGACGAGGAGGAAGCGGCCGGCCTCCGGTCCCGGGTGCTGTCGAGCGTGCGGGGCACGGTGCAGGCCGACATCCTCAAGGAGGATCAGGGCCAGAACACCTGCATTTTCTCTACCGAGTTCAGCCTGCGGATGATGGCCGACATCCAGGAGTGGTTCATCGCCAACCAGGTCGGCAACTTCTACTCGGTGTCGATCTCCGGGTACCACATCGCCGAAGCCGGGGCCAACCCGATCAGCCAGCTGGCGTTCACCCTGGCCAACGGCTTCACCTACGTGGAGGCGTACCTGGCCCGCGGCATGGACATCGACGACTTCGCGCCCAACCTGTCCTTCTTCTTCTCCAACGGCATGGACGCCGAGTACTCGGTGATCGGCCGGGTCGCCCGGCGGATCTGGGCCGCCGCCATGCGGGACCGGTATGGCGCCAGCGAGCGGTCCCAGAGGCTCAAGTACCACGTGCAGACCTCGGGCCGGTCGCTGCACGCGCAGGAGATGAGCTTCAACGACATCCGCACCACGCTGCAGGCGCTGTGCGCCATCTACGACAACTGCAACAGCCTGCACACCAACGCCTACGACGAGGCGGTCACCACCCCCGGCGAGGAGTCGGTGCGGCGGGCCGTGGCCATCCAGCTGATCATCAACCGCGAGTGGGGCCTCGCGGCGAACGAGAACCCGATGCAGGGCTCGTTCATCATCGACGAGCTCACGGACCTGGTGGAGGAGGCGGTCCTCACCGAGTTCGACCGGATCAGCGTGCGCGGCGGGGTGCTGGGCGCGATGGAGACCGGCTACCAGCGCGGCCGGATCCAGGACGAGTCGATGCTGTACGAGCACCGCAAGCACGACGGCAGCCTGCCGATCATCGGCGTCAACACCTTCCGCAGCCCCGCGGGCTCAGTCGTCCCGTCGGTGGAGCTCGCCCGCGCCACCGAGCAGGAAAAGAGCTCCCAGCTGGACCGGGTGCGCGATTTCCAGGAGCGGAACCGCGAGCAGGCCCACGAGGCGCTGGCCGCGCTGCAGGAGACGGCCCGCTCGGGCGGTAACGTCTTCGCGTCGCTGATGGACGCGGCCCGGGTCTGCAGCCTTCAGCAGATCACCGAAGCCTTCTTCGAAGTCGGCGGCCAGTACCGCCGTAACGTCTAAACGCAAGCTATCGGGGCAGACGATCCAGGCTGGCTGGAGGCCGCGCGGCAGCTCACCTACCACGCCGCGATCCT
>JBEKCN010000551.1:0-4018 GCA_050014855.1 Streptosporangiaceae bacterium
CGCCCGGTGGAAGCAGCGGCAGGGAAAACCAGCCGGGGCGACGGTCGGTGAGCTGAGCGAAGACCCGGATCTGCGCGCCGTCGTCCAGGCGACGGTGGACCGCGCGAACACGGCCGTGTCCCGGGCTGAGGGCATCAAACGGTTTCGCATTCTGCCCGGCCGGTTCGAAACCGGCGCCGAGCTGACCCCCACGCAAAAGATCCGCAGGGACTACGTCCTGGCCAAGTACGCCGCCGACGCCGAGGCTCTGTACGCCTGACCATGGTCCGCGCAGCAGAGCGAGCTCGCCCAGACCGCGGGCTCGCTCATCACGCCCTCAGCCGCTGCACCCGCCCGGCCGGACGCAGCTGCGCATCCAGCTCGTACAGCAGCGGGACGGCGTTAGGAACGTTCAGTTCCGAGCTGGCCTCGTCGCTGACGGACTCCAGATGCTTGATGAGCGCCCGCAGCGTGTTGCCGTGCGACACGACGAGAACCACCGATCTGTCGTGCAGGTCGGGCACGATCACGTCGTACCAGTAGGGCAGCAGCCGCGCGGTCACGTCCTTCAGGGACTCGCCGCGGGGTCGCGCCTCCGGCGGCAGCGCGGCATAGCGGGGATCGGAGAACTGTGAGTGAGGCGCGCTGGGCTCGAGCAGGGGCGGCCGGACGTCATAACCACGGCGCCAGGCCTTGACCTGCTCCGCTCCGTAGACCGAGCGCACCTCGGCCTTGTTCCTGCCCTGCAGCGCGCCGTAGTGATTGGAATTGAGCCGCCACGACCGGCGCACCGGAATCCAGTCCCGCCCGCAGCAGGCCAGGGCCAGCTCCGCCGTCCTGATCGCACGCCGCTGCACCGAGGTGTGCACGACGCCCGGCGGCAGGGCATGGGCCGCGAGCAGCATTCCGGCGCATGACGCCGCATGTTCACCGCCAGCCGACAGGCCGGCGTCCACCCAGCCCGTGAACAGATCGCGGGCGTTCCACTCGCTCTCGCCATGGCGCAGCAGGACGAGGCGGTAGCGGGCAGACCCGTCCCCGGTTACCCGCGGCGAGCCGCCGGATGTTGCGCTCACCACCGCCTAGTCCTCCAGTGCGGCCAGCCCGGGCCGGGGCTTGCCCTCAAGGTATTCGAGGCTGGCCCCGCCGCCGGTGGAGGCTGGCCCCCCGGCCGGTGGAGGCTGGCCCCGCGGCCGGTGGAGGCTGGCCCCGCGGTCGGTGGAGACGTGACCGGCCTGCGTGTCCGCGAAATTCAGCGTACGGATGGCAGCAGCCCGCCGTGACCACAGGGTCCGCCGGACCGGCGTCGTCGCGGCCGAGGACAGCGTACTTCGGGCCCCGGACCGGTGTCCTGGCCGAGCGCGCGCAATCAGGACCTTCTGCCCGAACACGAGGGCCGGACGCCCCGCCGTCAAGCGGCCATTTACCGCTAGCAGCTCCCGTCCCGGTTCCGGTGAACTGGACCCATGCAAGGCGGACGAAAGAGGCGCGCCTGATGAATGCCGTGAAAGCACCATCGACAGCTCTGACCCGCAGCGCGTACGCCCTGCTGGCCGACGGCACGACAGCGGAGATCCGCCCCGCCACCCCGGGCGACACGGCGGCGGTCACAGCGATGCACGAGGCCATGTCGCCGGAGAACTCCTACCTGCGTTTCTTCAGTTTCAGCCGGCTGTCCGCGGAGCAGGAAGCACGCCGGGTCTGCCGGGCACCCGCCGCCGACCACGCCGCTCTGCTGGCCACGGTGGCTGGCCAGCTCGCCGGGGTGGCCAGCTACGAGATCACGGGCAACGGGCACGAGGCGGAAATCGCGTTCGCGGTGCTGGACCACATGCATGGCCGGGGCATCGGCACGCTGCTGCTTGAGCACCTGATCTCCGACGCCGGCCGCCGGGGCGTCACCACCCTCACGGCATCCGTGCTGGCGCGAAACGCCGAGATGCAGAAGGTCTTCGCCGATGCCGGGCTCAGCATCCGGCGCGAGCTGGAAGACGGCGTGATCGAGCTGACCTGCGACCTGCCGCACGATGACGCCGATCCGCGCTGGGACCCGTACCTGGACGCCGCCGCGCTCCGCGAGCGCAGCGCGGATGTGGTGAGCCTGCGTCATGTGTTCCAGCCGGATTCGGTGGCGGTGGTGGGGGCCAGCCGCCGGATGGGAACCACTGGCCGGGCCATCCTGCACAACATCGTCACCGCCGGTTATCAGGGCCGCGTGTACGCGGTCAACCCGCACGCCGCGCACATGGAGGCGGTGCCCTGCGTGCCATCGGTCGCCGCGCTGCCCGAACCGGTCGACCTGGCGGTCGTGGCCGTGCCGCCCGCCGCCGTGTGCGCCGTGGCCGACAAATGCGGCCGGCGCGGGATCAAGGCCCTCGTCGTCATCACGGTGGGGATGGACCCGCCCCAGGGCGCGGACCTGCTGGCCATCTGCCGCCGCTACGGCATGCGCCTGGTCGGCCCCGGCTGCTTCGGCATCGCGGTGCCCAGCACCGGCCTGGACGCGACCTTTGGTGCCCGGCACCCGGCACCGGGCACCGCGGGCCTGGTCATGCAGTCCGGCGGGCTCGGCGTCGCGCTCGCCGACCGGCTGTCCCGGCTGGGCGTGGGCGTCTCCTCCTTCGCCTCCGTCGGCAGCAAGTACGACGTCTCCAGCAACGACATGCTGATGTGGTGGGAACAGGACCAGGCGACCAAACTCGCCGTGCTGTACATCGAATCGTTCGGCAACCCCCGCAAGTTCGCCCGCACCGCGCGCCAGGTCGGCCAGACCATGCCCGTGCTGACCGTGCCCGCCGGGCGGTCAGCGGCCGGCCAGCGCGCCGCATCGCACACCGCCGCGGCGGCCACCCCGCCGATCACCCGGGAGGCCCTCTTCCGGCAGGCCGGCATCATCGCCACCGACAGCCTCGGTGAGCTCGTCGATGTGGCCGCCCTGCTGGCCACCCAGGCCCTGCCGGCCGGCCCGCGGGTCGTGGTGGTCTCCAACGTCGGCGGCGCTGGGGTGCTGACCGCCGACGCCTGCTCGCAGCACGGCCTGACCGTGCACCGGCTGACCGGCGAGACCCGGCGGCGGCTGCACGCCCTGGTCCCCCCCAGCGGCGCAGTGACCAACCCGGTCGACACGACCGCCACCGTAAGCGAAAATTCGTTCCGGCGCTGCCTGGAACTGGCCGCCGCCGACCAAGGCGTGGACGCGGTCCTCGCGCTGGCCCTGCCGACCGCCGCCACCGGAGACCTGGTCGCGGCGATCCGCGCCGCCGACGTCCGGGTGCCTCTCGCCGCGGTCGTACTCGACCAGCCCGAGGCCGTCCGGCTCCTGCCCCGCGCCAGCCTGGCCGAAGAGGACCGGCCGGGCCAGGCACAGCCGGCGGGTCCGGCGGGCGCCATCCCGTCTTACGCCAACCCGGAGGCAGCCGCGCACGCCCTGGCCCGGACGGTGGCCTACGGCGCCTGGCGGACCCGGCCCACCGGTCACCTGCGTGAATTCACCGACGTGGCGACGGATGACGCCCGCGCTATGGTCCGGAGCTATCTGAGCCGCGCTCCCCGGGGGGGCTGGCTGCCGCCCGGTCAGGTGTCGGCTCTGCTGGCCAGCTACGGCATTCAGCTGGTCAGCCTGGAGCCCGTGTCCAGTGCGGACGGCGCCGTCCGCGCGGCCGCTGCGCTCGGCGGCCCAGTGGTCCTGAAAGCCGACGTGGCCGGTGTGCCGCACAAGAGCGACGCGGGAGCTGTTCAGCTGGATCTGCGGACGGAGACCGACATACGGCGCGCTTACCGCCTGCTGACCGGCAAGTTCGGGCTCCGGCTGCGCCAGGTGCTGATCCAGCCGATGATCACCGGTGGTACGGAGGTGATCGTCGGCGTGGTTCAGGAACCGGTGTTCGGGCCGCTCGTCGTGTTCGGGCTCGGCGGGGTGGCCACGGATGTGCTGTCCGACCGCACCGCCCGGCTGGCCCCGCTCACCGACACGGACGCCGACGATCTCATCCGGTCCATCCGGTCCGCGCCGTTGCTGCTCGGTCACCGCGGACAGCCG
>JBEKCN010000552.1:0-4008 GCA_050014855.1 Streptosporangiaceae bacterium
CCGAACGGGGCCCGGATCGAGGACATCGTCGTGTGCACCGAGGACGGCTGCGAGCGGCTCAACCATGCGCCCCGCGACCTCGTGGTCGCCGGGGAGTAGAGCGCGCAGCAGGCCGCGGGCCGGTCAGCGATCGGGAGGAGGGTCGCCCCGGCCCTGCTGCTCGGCCAGGAACTGCTCGAACTGAGCCGCGATCTCGTCAGCGGTGGGCATCCGCTCACCGTCGAGTAGGCCGTCCTCGCCATCACCGGTCGCGCCCGCGCTGGCCTCGGCGAGCGTGTCGTACTGCCGCTCCAGCGCGGTGACCAGCTCGGCGACCTCGGAGGACTCCGCCACCTGCCGGTCGATCTCCTCGTTGGTCCGGTCCGCCGCCTCGCGGAGCGCATCGCTCGGCAGATCCAGCCCGGTGGCGGTGCTGATCTTGTCCAGCAGCGTGACGGCGGCCTCGGGGTAGACCGCCTGCGCGAGGTAGTGCGGCACGTTCACGGCGAAGCCGAGGGCGTCCCGGCCGGACTGGCCCAGCCGCAGCTCGACGAGCGCCGCGGCGCTGCCGGGAACCTGAAGCTTGTTCGGCATCTGCTGTGGGCCGTCGACCAGCTCGGGGCGGGTCGCGTGACTGATCACGCCGAGCGGGCGGGTGTGCGGCACCGCCATCGGGATGCCCTGGAACCCGATCAGCGGGCCGGTGCCGAGCTGGCTGGCCAGGGCCTGGACCGCCGCCGCGAACAGTTCCCACTCGTGGTCCGGCTCTGGGCCGGACATCAGCAGGAAGGGGGTCCCGGCCAGGTCGCGCAGCAACCGGACCGTGAGCTCCGGCTGCTCGTAGTCTTCCCAGTGGTCGGTGGAGTACGTCATCATCGGCCGCCGCGAGCGGTAGTCGATCAGGCGGTCGACGTCGAACGTGGCGATCGTCTCGGACTCACAGGCCGTCACCAGGTGCTCAGCCAGCAGACGGCCGGCCGCGCCGGCGTCCATGAAGCCCTCGAGATGGTGCAGCATCGTCACACCGTCCAGGTCCGGCACGTCCGAACCCAGCTCGTACAGGTCTTCCGGATCCCGCTGCATGACCAAATTCTCCCACCATTCCGGCACCAGGCTGACATCCGCCGCTCACCACCGCAACACCAGGGCAGCCGGTTTTCCATCCCAAGGCCCCACTGACCTGCAGAAACCGGTTGGGTGTTGCTGCCCTCCCGGTTTCTAGTTACCGGCGGGGACCGCAGCGGGACCTACGGCGAGGCGCCCGTTACCGGCCTAACGAACCGGGCCTTGAGGCCCGGTGAGCGGCCGGTGTGTCGGCGAAGTACCACCGCGGGGCGCGGAGCGCATGCGGGGGGTTCCGGGGGGCGTGCCACTCCAAATGGCAAACAGCCAACCCAAGCCGACGCCTGGTGATCGAGTGGACCACCGAACTGTGACCCGAACCCGCAGCGAAGGGGAACAGCAGTGACACCGAGTTTTCCAGGTTCGCTCCCCACAGGTAGAAAAGGCAAATCCGAAAAAATAGGTGGCCGACGCCTGGTGATCGAGTGGACAGCCCAGCTCTAAGCCGATAGCCCGCACGCAGGCCGGCATGACCGCCGCGCCAGGGGCTTAGGAAGGCAGGCACCGAGGGTGCTACATTCTCCGGTCGGCCGGGGCTGAGTGTCGCCGCACTCGTTCCCGGCCCTGCATACCAGACACGGAAACCAGCAACAACAGGAAGGTGGCACGCCCGCCCTCCCCCAAGACGCCGCCGGGCCGCCGCGCGGACCGATGACCGGGCCGCCGCCAGGCCGGCATCACAGAAAAGCACGGCGCGCAGTGAACGACGCACGGCAAACAAAGCTTGCAGCGACTTGTTCCAGGCTCAACGCCGCCGCCGTCCCCCTCATCCGCTGCGGGTGATGTGGCCGGGCGGCGGCAGCGGGAGGGTGAAGGACAAGCGGCAAGGACCCAGCCGGTCAAGGCCGCGTGAGAGGAGCCACGATGAGTGAGGTCACCGAACAGCAGCTTGAGGACATGGAGGCACTGTTCGTCCAGACCGCGGCGAGCATGACCAGCGACCGGGGAACCATCACGTTGCATGGCCTGTCGCCATCGACGCTTTACTTCGCCGACCGCCCCCAGCGCGAGGTCGGGCACATGATGTCCCGTCACTTCGTCGACAACTGGACAGAAGGAGATAACAGCTTCGCGGACAACCCCCCCAACGCCGTCCTGTCGTTCGCGGAGCCGGGCGACAGGCTTCCCGAGGACGCGGTCGTGGTCATCCAAGATCCGCACCTGGACGGAGACGCACTAAGCTACAGCATCAAGCTCCTCGACGGCACCGTGCCGACCGCCACCGGGCCATGTGCGCTGTTCATCGACCCATTCGGGCGTCCTTTGTCACCGGTCTCCGCAGCCGGGATGCACCGGCGCGAGCGTCGTCGGATGCGCTGACCTAAGCCAGGTTTGTCGATGTCGGACGTCTTTGACGCTCAAGGGTCAAGACGGCGGCCTCACGGCTCGGGAGGCGGTAGTTCGTCTATGTCTGTACCCACGCAGATTGCTGAGCGGCGATGAACGCCGAGTTCTTCGCGCTGGCGTTCACCGCAGCGCTGAACCCCAAACTGCTGGCTATTGATCTGCTGCTGATTGAGAACCGGCGGCCGCGGGCAATGTTCCTGTGCCTGCTACTGGGCGGCATGGCCACGGCCCTGACGATCGGCCTGCTGGACGTGCTCACCATCCACGCCGACAACATCAGCTCCCAGGGAAAGGTCAGCGCCGGAGTCGACCTGGCCCTGGGCCTGCTGCTGCTCGTGCTCGGCGCCCTGCTGGCCACCGGCCGCCTGCACCGCAGGCAGCGGACACCAGTCCCGGCCGGCGCCGCGGCGCCGGAGAAACCGGAGAAAAAGGACAGCTGGGCGCTGCGGCTGCTGGCCGAACCCCGGCTCGGGCTGGCCATGCTGATCGGCGTCCTCATCGGCCTGCCCGGCGCCAGTTACATCGCCGCACTGCACAACCTGGTCGCCGGCAAATACTCCACCGCCACGCAGGTCACCGCCGTTGTGGTCTTCGTCATCATCGAATTCTTGCTGATCATCATCCCGTTCGCGTCCCTGGAACTGCGGCCCGAGGCGACCAAGGTGTTCCTCAAGCGTGCCCAGGACTGGCTGAAGGGCCACGTCTTGCAGCTCATGGTCGGCATCGCCCTGGCCCTGGGCGCCTACCTGACCATCAGCGCTCTGATACGCCTGAGCTGACCGGCCGCGCAGCACCCGCACCGACTAGCGCCCCACCACACGGAACACCCGGGGGTGCCCGGCCAGACGCCCCCGGCAAACCCCACTCGGGCGCGCTACCATCATCACATCCATCACTCACCGACCACGCGTTGCCTCTGAATTCCGGCCTCCACGTACCCGTCAGCGACTGTCCGGTTCCTCCAACGCGGCCGCGATGTCATACCCGAGCGCGGTCGCCACATCGGGAGCGGCGCAGACAACCCGGCCGAGCCCGGCCACCGGGGCGATCGCCAGCAGCACGTCGGCGATCTCGTCCTCGGTCGCGCCCGCCGCCAGCGCCCGGCTGGCGCTCCATTCCAGGCAGACCCCCGGCGACCCGATGGCCACCGACACCCCTACTTGCAGCAACGCCGCGGTCTTAGGATCCAGCGCCGGTGTGCAGCCCGGGCCAAGCCCGAGCCCGGCCTCGTCTTCGACGAAGCCTTCGTCGATCATCGCGAGCCTCCGCAGAGTCTCCTGGAATCTCGCTGTCTGGCCCATGCACTTCCCTTGCCGTCGGGCACCATTCCACCTCGTGCCGGGGCGACTTCCATCCCCCCGATGGGATGAAAGACCGGTCGTCCCCCCTCCAGCAACCCGATGAGCTGGTCGGCCGACTCAGTCGGCGGCCAGCGCGAGCAAGCAGAAGCAGCAGGGATCGTCGCGTGCGCGGTCCATATAGCCGATCGCCTGGCGAGGCCGGACATGTCCCGAACTGGCTGATCTGTGCTCGGACCCGCGCTCACGCCCAGGCGAGGAG
>JBEKCN010000553.1:0-4829 GCA_050014855.1 Streptosporangiaceae bacterium
CGGCGCCGCGGATGGGCCACCGCGACCGGTGCCGCGGCGCGCGAGCAGCGCGGCGGCACGGCAGCGCGGCGGCACGGCAGCGCGGCGGCACGGCAGCGCGGCGGCACGGCAGCGCGGCGGCACGGCAGCGCGGCGGCACGGCAGCGCGGCGGCACGGGGGCACGGGGGCACGGCGGCGCTGGGTGGGGCCGCTCCGCCCGCGCTGGGCCTGTTCCCATGCGGGCCGGCCTGGGTCCCCGGTGCGCGCTCACTGCACCTGCCGCTGGCCTGTTGCGGCGTGGGCTATTGGCCGGTGCGACCTGCGCTTTAGCCAGTGCGACCTCGCCCTGGCCGGGTCTGGGCGGGAGGCGGGCAAAATTTCAGCCGCGCCGACTTGCGTTAAGAACAGTACCGATATATCTTTGAGCTAGCTAGACAGTATGAGGGATATCTAGATGCTCCACTGGTATGACGGAGTGATCCCCTGTCCAGCGCAGGCTTACGCGAACAACAAAGGAGAAACGCAATGCATGAGGAAGAATGGTCCCGCCGAGGCGGGCATCGAGGGCGCGGACGCGGTCCGCGCCGGGGCGGCTGGGGTGGCCCGCCGCCGGAGTTCATGAGGGGCGGCCCGTTCCCGGGTGGCCCGAGGTTCGCCCGCGGCCCGCGGGTGCGCCGGGGTGACGTCCGGGCCGCGGCGTTGTCGCTGCTGGCCGAGGGGCCGCGCAACGGCTATCAGATCATCCAGGAGATCAGCGAGCGCACCGATGGCGTCTGGCGCCCAAGCCCGGGCTCCGTCTACCCCGCGCTTCAGCAACTGGAGGACGAGGGCCTGATCCGGGCCGAGACCTCAGAGAGCGGGCGCAAGGCGTTCACGCTTACCGACGAGGGCCGGGCCTACGCCGATTCGCACGCCGACGAGCTCGCCGCGTCCTGGGAGGCGGTGACCGGCAGCGTCGACGGCGCGGAGGTCGAGCTGCGCGGCCTGGTTCGCCAGGTGCTGATGGCTGTGTCGCAGGTGGGCCAGGCTGGCTCCGCGGCCCAGGTGAAGGAGGCCGCAAAGGTCCTCACTGACACCCGCCGCTCCCTGTACCGGATCCTCGCCGCTGACGGCGAGGATGAGGCAGCCAGCCCCGCAGAGTGAGGCCGCGGCCGCAGCGCAGGCGGGCGCTACCGCGCCGGCCAGAGCGCCGCTCGGTTCACACCAGCGGCGACCGCAGCCAGGAACCGCACGTCTCGGCCCGTACCCCCACGGGTGCGGGCCGCGATCGTGCTCGCCTGGGCCACTAGGCTCAGGGGAGAGTCCGCAGAGGGAGGCGCAGCACGTGGCGGTACAAACCGGTGCGGAGGCCGAGGGCTCCGCGCGGACGGGTCCGGCGGGTCCGTCTCAGTTCAGCACCGCCGAGGACACCGCGGTATCGGTAAGCAAACTGACCAAACGGTACGGCGACCTGGAGGCCGTCCGGGGCATCGACTTCGAGGTCAGGCGGGGTGAGACGTTCGGTTTTCTCGGCCCGAACGGGGCCGGCAAGTCGACCACCATCAGCATCTTGTGCACCCTGGTCAAGCCGACGTCGGGAACGGCCGTGGTGGCCGGCCACAACGTGGTCACCGACCGGGACACGGTGCGCCGGAACATTGGTCTGGTGTTCCAGGACACCACGCTGGACACCTATCTGACCGCTGAGCAGAACCTGCGCTTCCACGCCGAGCTGTATGGCGTGCCCAGGGCGGCCGTCGCGCCGCGGATGCGCCAGGTCCTCGAGATGGTGGGCCTGTGGGACCGGCGGGAAAGCCTGGTCCGGACCTACTCGGGCGGCATGCAGCGCCGCCTCGAGATCGCGCGCGGCCTGCTGCATGCCCCGCACATCCTCTTCCTGGACGAGCCGACCGTGGGCCTGGACCCGCAGACCCGGTCGTCGATCTGGCGGTACATCAACGACCTCAAGCAGCGCGAGGACATCACCATCTTTCTCACCACGCACTACATGGATGAGGCGGAGCACTGTGACCGGATCGCCATCATCGACCACGGCCTGATCGTGGCGATCGACACCCCCGAGGCCCTCAAGGCCAGCGTCGGCAAGGATCGTGTGCAGATCAGCACGGCCGACGACCAGGCGGTGATCGGGGAACTAGCCGAACGGTTCGGGATCAAAGCCGCCCTGCACGAGGGACTGGTCACGTTCTCGGTGGAGTCGGGGGAGGAGTTCGTGCCCCGGCTGTTCGCCGAGCTGGACGTGCCCATCCGCTCGGTGAGCGTGGCCCGGCCCAGCTTGGACGACGTGTTCATGTCGTACACCGGCCGGACGATCCGGGACACGGAAGCGAGCAGCGCGGACGCCATGCGGGCCATGGCGCAGCGCTTCGGGAGGCGATGACGATGGCGACCCCCACCACGACCGAAGCAGCCGCCCCGCAGGGCCCAGCGGTCCAGCCGGACCTGACCGACCTGATCCGGGTCGCGGTCCCCGAGCGCGGGCTGCGGCAGGACCTGCGGGCCGCTAGCGTCGTCTGGCGCCGCGAGCTGATCCGGTTCCGCACCGACCGGCTGCGCATGATCACCTCGCTGGTCCAGCCGGTGCTCTTCCTGTTCGTCCTCGGGACGGGGCTGGGCGCGCTCGCCGGGCACAGCCTTCCCCCCGGGGTCAGCTTCAAGACCTTCATCTACCCGGGCATCGTCGCCATGGGCGTGCTGTTCACCGCGATCTTCTCGGCCGGCTCGATCGTCTGGGACCGTGAATTCGGGTTCCTGCGGGAGATGCTGGTCGCCCCGGTCAACCGGGGTGCGATCGTGCTCGGCAAATGCCTGGGCGGCACCACCGTGGCCACCTTCCAGGGCATCATCGTGCTGGCTCTGGCCGGGCTGGCTGACGTGCCCTACAACCCGGTCCTGATCATCACGCTCATCGGCGAGCTGCTGCTGCTGAGCTTCACGCTGACCGCGTTCGGCGTGATGATGGCGGCCCGGATCAAGCAGTTCCAGGCGTTCATGGCGCTCACTCAGATGCTGGTCATGCCGTTGTTCTTCCTGTCCGGCGCGCTCTACCCGCTGAACGGCCTGCCCGCCTGGCTGACCGTGCTGACCCGCATCGACCCGCTGACCTACATCGTCGCGCCGATGCGCCGTGCCGTCTTCAGCCACCTGAACATCAGCCCGGCTGCTCTGCACGCGCTGGCACCGGGGGTGTCCTGGTTTGGCTGGACAGTGCCCCTGGGGCTGTCGCTCGGCATCGTGGCGCTGATGGGAGTGGCGATGGCCGGGATCGCGATCGTGGAGTTCAACAAGACGGAGTAGGTTCCTGGTTCGGGCCGGGGCTGAGTCCCCATGGGCTGCTGCCCGGCGCCCCCGTGGTCGGCGTGGAACTGGAAACTGTGAAGTGGTAGGTGGCGTGGCTGGGGGAAGTGTCCCCCAGCCCCCCTCAGGCGCCGGGCAGCATATGGGGACCTCCGCCCCTCCCCAGTGCGGGGAGCACGGGGAGGTCCTGCTGAGCGGCGGCCCCAAAGGTGGCTGGTGGGCTGCGAGGTGTAGCGGGGAGGGGGCCATCAACAGCACCGCCCGCCGAAAGCGGCCCCCAAAGTCCACATTCGAATCGCGGTTAACAATCTGAGCGCAACCATTCGCTGAACCGCCAAATTTCCCCAGCGGACAAACGAAGTGAAAACGGATTCGCGGCCCCTTACGCCCCGCGCCTGGCCATTTACGGGCACCCGAAGGCGAACAATGCGCAACCACAATCGGCGAGAAGGCCGCCCGGGGGGCCCGGGGGGTCGCCCCCCGGGCAAGCACTGCGAGCCCAAGCCGAGCGACGTCAAAGACGTCCGAGCATGGGGCGACGCCGGGTGGCTACGGGGGCAAACCACCCGGCGTCGCATTCATCGGCGTTCCGACGGGGGCCCGGAACGCCGGTAGGGTGCTCCGACGGGGGACCAGAGCACCGATATGAATGCTACACGGAAACCCCCCCATACGTGTCAAGACCCAATTACGAGTGCATCTCGGGAGAAGTCCTGAGCGTGTTCGGGTAGACCCAGACCCGCCCTGACCGGGAGGGATGCGCCGTTCTGGCAGGTTAGGCCGGTACTCCATGAATCCGCGAACGTTGTCAGGCTCGCGTCCGCCGTTCGCAAAAACGACCGCCACGTAAGGCACGAAGATGGCAAAAACAGCGGGGATAGCGGCAAGCCATCCAAAGTGGTTCAGGAACAGCAGGATCGTCAGCCCAAAGCAGACCGCGCGGAACGCCATCATGATGAGGTACCGCCGCTGCCGGTAGGAGATGTCCTCTGACAGTGGGCGCCGGGCCTGCGTGACCAACTGCACGTTTTGGTTGCGGTTCCGGCTTGCGAAGCTCATATCTCCAAGGTATCCCCGCGTGCCGCAGATCCAGCGCCGGGTCCGCCGCGGCCGCTGCGCTGTGAGCGAAGTCCCCGCCGGACCGGGCGGTCGTGTGCTAGCGAATCCCGGCTGGGCCGAGACGGCCAGCGGGTCCCGGCTGGGCCGAGACGGCCAGCGGGTCCCGGCTGGGCCGAGACGGCCAGCGGAGCCCGGGGTCGCGGGGCTTAGCCCCGGGCGGCCCGTGCGACGGGCGGGTGGCCCTGGGCAGAAGCTAGCTGGCCTGGCTGACCGAAGACATGTTGAAGCCCTCGACCCGTACCGGCGGCATGACCGCACGGCTGAAGTAGTCGCCCCACTCACGCGGCAGCGCCGGGACGCTAGCGCCAACCTCGGCCAGCCGGCTCAGCATTCCGACCGGGCTCTCGTTGAACCGGAAATTGTTAACCGCGCCGGTAACCTCGCCGTTCTCGACCAGGTAAACGCCGTCCCGGGTCAGCCCGGTGAGCAGCAG
>JBEKCN010000554.1:0-3998 GCA_050014855.1 Streptosporangiaceae bacterium
GCCGGCTCACATGCCACTCATAAGAAAAAAGAGGCCACCATGCCGCGATTCATGGACTTTCGCGAGGACCTGAAGCTACCCGACGATGACATCGCCCAGATTGCCGACGACGCGCGGCACGAGCGGACCGATGAGTTCGGGGTACGCCAGGCCGAGCTCTACCACAATCCGGACGGCAAGGTTTATTGCCTGCTGGAGGCACCCGACGAAGAAGCGGTCCGCAAGCACCACGCGGCGCTCGGCGTGGATTGTGGCGTCGTGCACCGGGTGGACGGCATCACGTGAGCGAACCGCCGCCCGGCCCGGCACCTGGCCGCCGCTGGCGGACACCCGGGTGCCGGGTCACTGGCGTGCACGGCAGACCGCGCAGGGCTCACCGCCGTCTGCCAGGCTTGGGACCATGCCGACCCGCTTGGTCCACCTCGTAGTGGACGCTTACGACCCCGCCGGGCTGGCCCGCTTCTGGGCCAGCGCGCTGGACTGGGTGATCGCCGATGAGACCGCCGAGGAGGTGGACGTCTGGCCCGCCGGTTACAGCTACCCCGATCCGTCCGCTGTGCCGCTCGTCTTCGTCCCGGTCCCCGAGCCGAAGACCGGGAAGAACCGCGTGCACCTGGATCTGGCCACCACATCGGCGGCGGACCAGGCGGACCTGGTGAACCGGCTGGGCGAGCTGGGGGCCACCCCGGCCGACATCGGCCAGGGCGCGGTGCCCTGGGCCGTGCTCACGGATCCTGAAGGCAACGAGTTCTGCGTGCTTGAGCCCCGGGATATCTACCGTGACACCGGCCCCGTCGCCGCGATCCTCACCGATTGCGCCGACCCGGCGGCCCTGGCCCGGTTCTGGGCGGAGGCGGCGGGCTGGGCCGTCCGGCGTACCGAAGCGGACATCGCCGGGCTCCGCGCACCGGCCGGAACCGGGCCTTATCTGGAGTTCCTGCGCGTCCCGGACCGGAAGTCGGCCAAGAACCGGTGGCATCCGGACGTGGCGCCCTACCGCGGTGACGATCCCGCCGGCGAGGTGGCGCGGCTGCGCCGTCTCGGCGCGGCCCTGGCCGACGTCGGCCAGGGCGACGACGTGTCCTGGACCGTCCTGGCCGACCCGGAGGGCAACGAGTTCTGCGTCCTGTCGGCCCGCTAGCGCGGCCGCGCCGCTCAGCCGCCGGCCCGGCTCCCGGCGATCAGTTCGGCGACGGCCGGCACGGTGACGTTCAGCGGGGCGTTCGGGATTACCGGCAGCACGCGGGCGGCCGGCCGGACGCGCGGGCCCGGTCCTCGTGGCTCAATCCTGGAGCTTGCGGAGGATGCGGGCGAGGTCAGCGCGGTCAGCCGGGCTGAGCTGGCCGAATACCCGCTCGGCCTCGGTCCCGCGGGCGGCGCGGATCGCCTCCAGTATGCCTGCGCCGTCCGCGGTCACCTCGACCAGGGTGGCCCGCCGGTCACCGGGATCGGGCCGCCGCTGCACCAGACCGCGCGATTCGAGCCCGTCGACAACTTCGGTGGCCGACCTCGGCGCAATGTGCAGGCGCTCCGACAGTTCCGACAGCCGCATGGTCCCGTGCCGTTTCAAGGTGCGCAGCGCCCGCAGGTGCGAAGGGCTGATTTCCCACGGAGCGAGGGTTTCCTGGGACATCTCGCGGAGCCGGCGAGCGACCGCCCAGAAGGCTTCGGGCAGTGGCTCTTCACCGGCTGGTTCGCGCCGGTCCGTTGACACGGGCTCCTGGACCACAAGGAATAGCGTACCAGGCTTTTCTGTTGTAGCCTCATATTGAGGTTACCTCAGCACATAACACTCCCTGGCCCGCGCGCCCGAGCGCGAGCCTCAGGCAGAATCGAGACTTTCTTGGCCGCACCACACATAGATCGAGATATCAGAAACCGGGGCCGGACTCGCGGCTCGCAAACCATCACCGCTGCGGAAAAGGCGCAGGCCCACGAGGTCTCGCTGCGCCGCATCGGACGGCTGTTCAGCCCCTACCGCTGGCAGCTCGCTATCGTCACCGTCTTCATCGTCGCCTCGTCCGTCGTGGGCCTCGCCTCCCCGTTCCTGCTCCGCGCGGTGATCGACAACGCCCTGCCGCACAAGAACCTGACCTTGCTGGCCTGGCTCGTCGCTGGCATGGTCGCCGTGGCCGCGATCAGCTCCGCGTTCGGCGTCGTGCAGACCTGGATCAGCACCAAGATCGGCCAGCACGTCATGCACGAGCTGCGCACCAGCGTGTTCAGCCACCTGCAGCGCCAGTCGATCGCCTTCTTCACCCGGACCCGTAACGGTGAAGTCCAGTCCCGCATCAACAACGACATCGGCGGGATGGAATCGGTCGTCACCTCGACCGCCACCTCCATCGCCTCCAACCTCACCACAGCGGTCGGCACCGCGGTGGCTATGGTCGCCTTGTCCTGGCGGCTGTCGCTCATCTCGCTGGTCGTCATGCCGCCCGCGATCTACCTGACCCGCAAGGTCGCCCGCATGCGCCGCGCCATCACCACCGCGCAGCAGCGGGAACTGGCCAACCTCAACGTCGCCATCGACGAGGGGCTGTCCATCAACGGCATCCAGCTAGCCAAGACGATGGGCACCGGACCGGCCCTGATAGAACGGTTCACCGCGTCCTCGGCCCGCCTGATCGACCTGGAGCTGCGCTCGCAGCTGGCCGGGCGCTGGCGGATGGCCTCGCTCAGCATCATCTTCGCCGCCATACCGGCGATCATCTACCTGGCCGCGGGCCTGCCGGCCACCGCCGGCGTGATCACCATCGGGACCCTGGTCGCCTTCACCACCCTGCAGAACAGCCTGTTCCGGCCGATCACCGGCCTGCTCAACACGAGCGTGTCCGTGATCAGCTCGCTGGCGCTGTTCGCGCGGATCTTCGAGTATCTGGACCTCCCCGTAGAGGTCGGCGAGCCCGCCCACCCGGCCGAGATCGACCCCGCGCGGGTAACCGGACACGTCCGCGTCGAGGATGTCAGCTTCACCTATCTCGGTGCCGACCGGCCCGCGCTGGCCGACATCGACCTGGACATCCCGGCCGGCAGCACGCTGGCCCTGGTCGGCGAGACCGGATCTGGTAAGACCACGCTGGGCTCACTGCTGGCCCGGCTCTACGACCCGAGCAGCGGCCACATCCGGATTGACGGTATCGACGTTCGCGACATGCGGCTCACCGACCTCGCCGCGGTCGTCGGCGTGGTCAGCCAGGAGACCTATCTGCTGCACACCACCGTGCGGGAGAACCTGCGCTACGCCCGGCCGGAGGCCACCGACGCCGAGATCGAGGACGCGGCCCGCGCCGCCCAGATCCACGACCTGATCGCCAGCCTGCCGGATGGCTACGACACCATGGTCGGCTCCCGCGGGCACCGCTTTTCCGGCGGCGAGAAGCAGCGCATCGCAATCGCCCGCACCCTGCTGCGGGACCCGCGCGTGCTTGTGCTGGACGAGGCGACCAGCGCGCTGGACACCGAGACGGAACGAGCCGTGCAGCAGGCGTTCGACGCCCTGGCGGAGGGCCGCACGACGATCACCATCGCGCACCGGCTCTCCACCGTTCGTGAGGCCGATCAGATCGTCGTCCTCGACCACGGCCGCATCGTCGAGACCGGCACCCACACCAGCCTCATCGCCGGCAATGGCCGCTACGCGGAACTCGCCGCCTGAGGCCCGGGCCCTCGGCGCGCCGGGACCGCACTCCGCCGGGACCGGCCGGGCCGGGCCGGGCCGGGACCGGCCCGGCGCCGCTCGCCCTCACTGCGTTACTGCGTTACTGTCTTACTGCATACGGATGCCCCCGCCGGGCGCGGTGCCGGACGCACCGCCCAGGTACAGGGCCCCGATCTCCGGGTTCTCGAGTACCTCGCGCCCGGTCCCGGACAGCCGGACCCGCCCGTTTCCAGCACCACTCGGTGGGTGGACGTCCGCCGGCCCGCGATGATTTCACCCGCATCACCAGCGCGCTGAGAAGCTGGGACGAGTAGCGCGGCGGCGCGGCACGGCCGGG
>JBEKCN010000555.1:0-3997 GCA_050014855.1 Streptosporangiaceae bacterium
CGGGACTCATCCCGAGGGTCTGCCCGCGGCCGACCGCAAACCAGCCGAAACCCGGGCCGACCTCACCGTCGAGCTACCTTCCCCTGCCTTGAGCCAGCCGGGCCCATCCGAGCAGCCCACCGCCCTCCAGCGGCCTGCTGAGCCCCAGCGGCCCGCTGTGACCGATCAGCCCAGCCAGACGGCGCCATCCGCCGAGGCCCAGCCGCCCGGCGCGCAGGGAAACGGGAGCCTGCCCGACCACCACGAAGTGACCGTGGTCCCGGGTGTGCCTCGCTACCACAAGAGCAAGTGCATCCTGATCCGCTTCATGGGCGACGGCGACCTGCAGAAGATGACGGTCGCAGCGGCCCGGGACGCAGGCTGCACGCCCTGCCGGGCCTGCCAGCCGGACGGTGCGGAGGCGGACTAGCGAGGCGTCGCCCGGCCAGCGCCGGGCAGAATCCCCGCTACGCCCGCCGGAGCCAGAACCGCAGGCCCAGCAGGTCGTCCCGGTGCTCGGTGAACCCGGCGTTCGCGGATTCCGGTGACGGCTCGCCGGGCTCGAAGCTGGTGGCCAGCACCTCGGCCGCAATCACCGGGGCTTGCTCGGTCAGCGCGGCGGTCAGCTCCGGATCACTGGCCTCCCACCACAGCGCGATCCGGTCGGTGACATCGAGGCCGTCGCTCTTCCGCGCGTCCTGGATGAGCCGGATCACCTCCCGGGCCAGGCCCTCACGGCGCAGCTCGGGGGTGAGCGTTGTCTCCAGCGCCACCGTCTCGCCACCGTCGCTGGCCACCGTCCAGCCCGCCTTGGGCGTCTGGGTCACGATCACCTCGTCGCGACCGACCGATACGGCTTGCCCGTCCACGGTGACGTTGGCGGCCCCGGCCGTACGCAGCTCGCCAGCCAGCGCCGCCGCGTCCGCGGCCCCGATCGCCTTGGCGACCGTCGGCGTGGCCTTGCCGAACCGGCCCCCTAGCGCGCGGAAGTTCGGCTTCACGACGTAATCGACCAGTTCGTCGTCGACCGTGGCCAGCGTCTCCAGCGCGCGCACGTTCAGTTCCTGGGCGATCTGCGCCCGCAGTTCGGCCGGCAGCGACGCGAACCCTGGTGCACTGATCAGGGCCCGGCCCAGTGGCTGGCGGGTCTTCACCGTGGCCGCGGCCCGCGCCGAACGCCCCAGTTCGACCAGCCGGCGCGTCAGCGCCATGTCCGCGGACAGGTCCTCGTCGATGAGAGCGGCGTCGGCCACTGGCCAGCTGGCCAGGTGCACCGACTCCGGCGCTCCGGCGCTGCGCAGCGCGCTCCACACGTAGTCGGTCAGGAACGGCGTAATCGGGGCCATCAGCCGGCTCACCGTCTCCAGGCACTCGTACAGCGTGGCGAACGCCGAGCTGGACTCCGCCGTCCGTGGGCCTTCCCAGAACCTACGGCGTGACCTGCGCACGTACCAGTTGGACAGGTCATCGGTGAAGGCTGCGATGCGCCGTCCCGCGCTCGCGGTGTCGAAGCCCTCCAGCGCGGCGGTGACGTCCCGCACCAGGGTGTGCAGCTCGCTGAGGATCCACCGGTCCAGCACCGGCCGGCCCGCGGGCGCAGGGGCCTCGCTCAGCCGTTCCGGGCCCCAGGCGTTGCCGTCGGCGGCGGCCGCGTTGGCGTACAGAGCCAGGAACGAGACGGTGTTCCAGTAGGTGAGCAGGATCTTGCGGACGATCTCCTCCAGCGCCGCGTGCCCGACCCGGCGGGTCGACCACGGGGAGCCCGATGCGGCGAAGAACCAGCGCAGCGCGTCCGCGCCGTGCTGCTCCATCAGCGGCAGCGGCTCCAGCACGTTGCCCAGGTGCTTGCTCATCTTCCGGCCTCCTTCGTCCACGACGAGCCCGAGGCACACCACGTTCTCGTAGGAGGACCTGCCGAACACAATGGTGCTCACCGCCATCAGTGAGTAGAACCAGCCCCGGGTCTGGTCGATCGCCTCACAGATGAACTGCGCGGGGAAGGCCCGCTCGAACCCGGCCTCGTTATGCCACGGTGCGCCGAGCCGCGCGAACGGCATCGAACCGGAGTCGTACCAGGCGTCGATGACGTCGGGGACCCGCCGCGCCCGCGCACCGCAGTCCGGGCAGCCAAACGTCACCTCGTCGACGAACGGCCGGTGCGGATCGAGCCCGGACAGGTCCCGGCCGGCCAGCTCGGACAGCTCCGCCCGGGAACCGACGCACGTGGTGTGCCCGTTGTCGCACTCCCACAGAGGCAGCGGCGTACCCCAGTAGCGAGTACGGGACAGCGCCCAGTCCACGTTGTTGCGCAGCCACTCGCCGTACCGGCCGTGCTTGATGTTCGGCGGCTGCCAGTTGGTCTTCTCGTTCTCGGCCAGCAGCTGGTCCTTGACCGCCGTGGTGCGGATGTACCAGGACGGCAGGGCGTAATAGATCAGCAGGGTGTGGCAGCGCCAGCAGTGCGGGTAGCTGTGCTCGTACGGCTCGGACCTGAAGAGCAGGCCCCGGTCGTCCAGATCCCGGATCAGCCGCGGGTCGGCGTCCTTGAAGAACATGCCGCCTACCAGGGGCACGCCGTCGTCGAACCGGCCGTCCAGGCGGATCGGGTTGACCACCGGCAGCCCGTGAGCCCGGGAAGTCTGCATGTCATCCGCGCCGAACGCGGGCGCCATGTGCACCAGGCCGGTGCCGTCCTCGGTGGTTACGAACGATCCGGGCACCACGACGTGCGCGTCCGGGATCTCGATCAGGTCGAACGGCCTGTCGTACGTCGAACCGAGCAGCTCGCTCCCCGAGAACCGGGCGGCTACGTGCCAGCCCTCGCCGAGCACGTTCGGCATCAGTGCCTCAGCCACCACCACGCGGTCGTCCTCCACGGCGCTGTCGCTGGGCCGCCGGGCCACCACGTAGGTGACCTCAGGGTGCACGGCGACCGCGGTGTTGGAGACCAGCGTCCACGGTGTCGTCGTCCAGACCAGCAGGTCCGCGCCGACCAGCTCGGGGCTCGCCCCTTCCGGCAGGCTGGTAAGCGGGAAGCGCACCGTAACCGACGGGTCAGTGACCGTCTGGTAGACGCCGGGCTGACCCATCTCGTGGTCCGACAGCGGGGTACCGCAGCGCGGGCAGTACGGGCTGATCCGGAAGTCGCGGACGAGCAGGCCCTTGGAGTAGACGTCCTTCAGTGACCACCAGACCGACTCGATGTAGGACGGGTCCATCGTCCGGTACGCCTTGGACAGGTCGATCCAGTAACCCATCCGCTCGGTCAGGTCGGTGAACGCGTCGACGTGCCGGAGCACCGACTCGCGGCAGCGCTCGTTGAACTCGGTGATGCCGTACGCCTCGATGTCTTTCTTGCCCGAGATGCCCAGCTCACGCTCGACGGCCACCTCGACCGGCAGGCCATGGCAGTCCCAGCCGGCCTGCCGGGGCACGTAGAACCCCTGCATGGTCTTGAACCGGGGGAAGACGTCCTTGAACACGCGGGCCTCCACGTGGTGGACGCCTGGCATGCCGTTGGCGGTCGGCGGCCCCTCGTAGAACGTCCAGGGCAGGCCGCCTTCGGTCTGCTTCAGTGAGCGGGTGAAGACGTCACCGTCGTGCCAGCGGACGAGCATCTCGCGCTCCACGGCGGGCAGGTCGATCTGCGCCGGCAGCGCGGGGAAGCGCGGCGTGCTGCCGTCTGCCTGCGGTGCGGTCTCGGATACCTGCGACATGATGCCGGTGCCTCCAGCAATTCCGAACGGGACATTGCTGGAGGGACGAGATCGCCGTGCGGCGTTCCCGCGGTACCACCCTCCTTGGCCGCTGCCGGTGCCAGGCGTGCGCGACCCTCTCGAGGATTCCTGCAGCCGGTTCTACTGAGCCCGGGCCACGTCCCGGAAAGGAGTGAAGGGGGCCGTTCTTCCGGCGGCTCCGGGGTGATCTGGTCCGCTGGGCTGGCCTCCGGGCTCGCACCGTCCCCGGATCGCTCCTGGCCTGCGGTCAGCGGCAGCTGTCCCCATCAATGCCGTGCAGG
>JBEKCN010000556.1:0-3994 GCA_050014855.1 Streptosporangiaceae bacterium
GTTCAACTACTAACACGCATAGGAGTTCGGCCCGGTTCAGTAGAACGAAGCTGGTGGGGTGTGACCTGCGTCACACTGGCCTCGAGGCGGTGCCCGCATCGCGGGACCCGCGACCATGTCGCGAGTCCGAGCCTGGCCGCGCAGTTCATCGTGATATTCACCGGCTGCGGCATTGGCTAGCTGGCAGCGCCGCGAAGAGATCGCGGCCAGCGCGGGCTCGTCGTCCGGCCGCTGGCAGCTAGGGCGACCAGCAGGAGCCCGCTGCGGCGGTTCGCGGCGTGCGGCAGATCCGTACTCATGGGGGCGACGCAGCAGCGCACTAGACCGAAGCCGCCGGGCGGCGCAGGCTATAGCCCGTACGGATGGACGAAGGATGACGCTAAGCCGCTCACATGTCCGGTTCGAGGGAAAGTGAGCACGTCATCATGACGTCGCGGCCAAGTGCGGGAAGCCAATGGCTGGTTACCCACCTCGCGTCGATTACCCAGCTGCTGGCGATAATGATGCGGGGCGTGCCGTCTGGCCGTGTGTCGCCAACCTGCAGATCGAGCGAGCAGGCCAGTTCATGCTCGGCGTTCTTGACCCGCAGGCGGCCGGTGGCCCGCCATCCGGCCGGGACCCAGGCCAGCAGCTCAGACCGGAAGCTGATCTCCGGGAATGCCGCGGCGTCCAGGAAGCCGGGCGCTGCCAGCAGTTGGTCCAGCATGGGTGATCCGGTGCTGACGGCGCTCGTCCTGGCGCTCAGCCGCGCTATTGAATCCTCGATCGGCTCGGTGACCAGCACCGCGCCGGTGAGGGGAAGGCGTCCTCGCACGGGCTGGCCCGCGAACTGGGCGGTAAACGACGCCTCCGAATGTGCCGGATCAGCCCGCCAGCTCCGGTGGCCAGCCGCGGTTGCCCGCCGGGGCCGAACTGAATGCCGGGCGTCGTCGTGGTCATGGGGTATCTCCTTCGCGTGCCGGCCGATACGGCCGGCGGCTCTACGGTCACGTGTCCGGCCTGCGTGCCCGGTCAAGCTCCCCCGGAGCCGATCTTTAACTAAGGTGCGTAGTAGGTTTCTTATTCGTCCCGGCGCGCCCGGTTGACATCCGTCACATCGGCCGGGTAGCGGCTCAGGTGTGGCCGGTCACGCCGCGATCGCCTGGTGCCGCGCCCGCCATGTGGCCTCGGCTTCTCCCATTGGGGTGGAGGCTGGCCCCTGGGAGAAGGGCCAGATTTCCTCGGCGATGGCCCGCCAGTTGGCGGTGGCGGATAGCTCGCCGAGTACCGCGAACAGGCCCAGGTTGATGCGCTGCAGGATGACATACGACTGCGGCAGGCTGATGTAATCGGCTACTGGGCTGCGCATGTCGAAAAAGCGGCGCACGACGGAGGAGGCGTACTCGCTGGTGATGGTCAGGGGCCCCGGTTCGCGGATAGTGTCGTAGAAGACCGCGAGGTGCTCGACGATCGCCTGGGTGCTGAGCGGAGCGTGGGGGCGCAGGAATCCGGCGTCCTCCAGGGTACGGCGGAATGCCTCGGGGTCGTGCTCGACGCATACAGTGCGGGCCATCTGCAGCAGCGGTTGCAGTTCAGCCTGAGTGAAGTGCTTGACGAGCCCGAAGTCGAGGAAGGTGACCCGGCCGCCGGGATGGAACAGGTAGTTGCCCGGGTGCGGGTCGCCGTTGAACGCGCGGACTTCGTAAAGGCTGCGGAAGACGAAACGGTAGATCGTCTCGGCGGCCAGATCCCGTTCGCGCTGCGGCCAGCTGGCGAGTTCGGCGAAGCGGGCTCCGCCGGATAGTTCGCTGGTCACGATCCTGCGGGTGGACAGCTCACTCATGATCCCGGGAACGTGAATGGTGGGATGGCCGTCGTAGTAGGCGGCCAGGAGCCGCTGGTTGCTGGCCTCACGGCGGTAGTCGAGTTCCTCGCCGATCCGGTCCCGCAGCTCGGTCAGCAGCGCGTCGACGTCCTGGGCCGGGGCGGTGATGCGCAGCATCCGGCGCAGCAGCGCGACGTTACGCAGGTCGGCCGCGACGGTCTCGGCGATCCCCGGGTACTGGACCTTGACCGCGACCGCGCGGCCGTCGAGGGTGACCGCGCGGTGCACCTGCCCGATCGAGGCGGCGGCTATGGGATGGGGATCCCAGCGGGCGAATACCTGTTCCGGCGGCGCACCGAGTTCTTCCTCCACCACCGCCGCGGCTAGCTGCGGGCTCATCGGCGGGACGCTGTCCTGCAGCCGGGCCAGGGTCTGGCGGACCGCGGGGGACAGGCCGCCGTCGACGTAGCTCGCCATCTGGCCGACCTTCATCAGGACGCCCTTCATCGCCCCGAGGGTGTCGGCGACGTCCTCGGCCGTCTGCAGGGCCAGGTCCTCCCGCAGCAGCTGGCGCTGCTCGCCTGCGGCCGCGAACAGCCGCGGCGCACTGCCCGCGTACCGGATCCCACCGCGCACGAAGAGCCGGAGCGCCGCAAGCCCGCGATCGCGCCGCAGCCGTCCGGGCCGTCGGCGCAGCAGGGCTACAGCCAGGGCCGGGCCGCCAGCTATGAGCGTGACGAGGAGCCTGCTGCGCTTCATGCGGACCGCCCCGCGCGCATCCGCACGGTAATGCGCTGCCGAGCCTCGAGCACGCCCGGCTGACTGAGGAACATGGCATCGAGGACGCCCAAGGACTGCCGGATTTCGATCCGGCGGCCGGGTGTCAGCGGCTGTGGCGGCCCGTAGCCGTACATCTGCCGCGCCCACTCGGGGAGCACGGCGATCGCCGCGTCGCGGACGTCCTGCCAGAACGCGGCTGCTTCCTCGTCCAGGCCCGGCGGATCGAGCAGGTAGGCCATGGATTCCCTGGCCGCCGGCGTGCAGCGCAGGTCAGGCCGGACCGATGCGACGTGCCGTTCTAGCTCTGCGACGCTGGCGGGGGCCAGCGGCCGCGGCACGCCGGCCAACTCGGCCGCGACCGTCATCTCCGCGACGTAGCGGTCACTGTCCACGGCCGACAGCGGCGTGCCGAACGCCCAGCCGGCCGCCAGGCTGGACTGGACCATGGCGACGTGTACCCACAGCAGCAGCGCTGGATCGCCTGCCGCATAAGGGCGGCCGGTAACCGGGTCAACACCGCGGACATGCGCATGGATGCGCCGCACCCGCGCCGCGGCCTGCGCGGCTGCGGCCCGCTCGCCGAAGGTAATCGTCGCGAGGTACGCCGAGGTGGCGGCGAGCCTGCCGACGGGATCCTGACGCCAGCCACTGTGCTGATCGACACCAGCCATAGCCAGCGGATGCAGCGCCTGCATCAGCAGCGACCGCAGTCCGGCCACCGGCGAGGCCAGGTCGGTACTCACCCGCCACGTGAGGCTGGCGGGCCCGAAGAAGCCATCGTCCGCGGCGTCGCCGCCGGGCACGCCGGACACGTACGCGGCCGCCGAGCGCTCGACCAGGCCGGCCGCAGCCGCATAGAGGTCCGCCGTCATCGCGGCACTACCGACCCATAGCCGGCCGCTATCCAGCCGCGACAGCGGCCGATGACCGCGGGGAAAACGATGTCGGTCACGCTAACCAGCTCCTCAGATATCGCCGCGATACGGTGCTCGTTCCTGCCGTCCGGTTCACCGTGTCGGGGCTTGTCCGGCGATCCCTTCGCCGCTCCTCTACTAACACGGATAGGAGTTAGCGGCTGTTCACCGTGGGCGGCAGGCCGCCCGGCAGCCGGCCGTGACCGCACCGGGCGCTCAACCGTGCTCAAGCCGGCCGGAAGGCCGTCCCCAGCTGGCGGGAGACCGTCCCTAGCTGGACGATGGTGTCCCTCGCGGATGCTCGGCCAGCATCGCCAGTCTCTGCAGGGTGGCTGACGGCGGCTCTCCCGTCGCCTCATGCAGTTCGTGCAGCATCAGCTCGCACACCATGTGCAAGCCGGCTATGACGTCACACAGGCCGCCTGCGTCGTTCGGAGTGAGCGCCTCTACCGCCCACGCTTGCAGCTCGGCTGAGTCGAGGCTTGCGGTGAGCAGC
>JBEKCN010000557.1:0-3993 GCA_050014855.1 Streptosporangiaceae bacterium
GGCCTACCCCGGCGGTAACCGGGGCTCGTCCCCCAGCGGCGGCAACCCGGCCTACCCCGGCGGTAACCGGGGCTCGTCCCCCAGCGGCGGCAACCCGGCCTACCCGGCGGAGAGCAACGGGAGCTCCGCCTACCCGCAAACTTACGGTGGGCCGGCCTACCCGGACGGCCCCGGAGGCTCGGGCGGGCCCGGAGGCTCCCCACGGGGCCGGCGGTCCCGCAACCGGGACACCCGGCGGCGCGACGATGGCGCCTATGAGGACCCCTACCGCAGGCCGGACGACGACCGCTTCTGAGGCTGGCCAGTTAGCGCAGCGTGCCGTGACCAGGCGCCGTCAGGGCAGGGCGGCGCCTGCGGCATGCTGGAAACATGCCTGAAGGAGACACCGTCTTCCGCGCGGCGCGCGAGCTCCGTGAGGCACTGGCCGGGCTGGCGCTGACGCGGAGCGACTTCCGGGTCCCGCGCTTCGCCCTGACGAACCTGTCGGGCCGCACGGTCACCGAGGTGGTGCCCCGCGGAAAACACCTGCTGATCCGCACCGACAACGGCCTGACCGTGCACACGCATCTGAAGATGGAAGGCCGGTGGCGGATCGCGCCCGTGTCCGAGCGGCTGCGGGAGAGCTACCGTATCCGGCTCATCCTGGCCAACGGCCAATGGCGGGCGACCGGGTACCAACTCGGGATCGTCGAGTTGCTGCCCACCGCCCAGGAGGAACGGGTCACCGGGCACCTCGGCCCGGATCTGCTGGGCCCGGACTGGGATCAGGCCGAGGCGGTCCGGCGGCTGTCCGCCGACCCTGAGCGTTCCGCCGGCGAGGCCGTGCTCGACCAGCGCAACCTGGCCGGGATTGGGAACGTGTATAAATCCGAGGTGCTATTCCTGCGCGGTATCTGGCCGTCGCGCCCCGTCGGCAAGATCCACGACGTCGACGCGCTGGTCAGCCTCGGCCACCGGATGCTGGACGCCAACAAAGATCGGGTCAAGCGGGTGACGACCGGGGACCCGCGCCGGGGGCACGAGACCTGGGTGTACGGCCGGCGGGGTCAGCCGTGCCGGCGCTGCGGCACCCGCATCCGGTGGGCGGAGCTCGGCGACCGGATCACCTACTGGTGCCCGTCATGCCAGCCGGACTGACCGGACCGGGAATGCGGGGAAGCCGATTGCGGTACTACGCGTTGTGTGGGTATGCCGCCTTGGAGCGGCAACCATCAATTCGGGGTAGGGCAGACTGACACCATGACAGTGGATGAGCCATGAGCAAGCAGGTCACTCCCCCGCCGCCAGGTGACAAGCCGTCGCCGTCCGCGCCTCCGCCGCCTCCGGCCTGGCGGCACTGGCTGTGGCCGATCGGCATTCTCATCGCGCTGGCGCTGTTCTACATCCTGCCCGCGTCGCGCGGCACGTCGCCGGTCACGCTGAACTACTCCCAGCTCATCTCCAAGCTGGATGCGCACCAGGTCAAGACCATCTCCCTGGCGCAAAGCGGGCAGACCAGCACCGGGACGCTGACGGACGGGAAGGATTTCACCACCATCATCCCGGCCCAGGCGGGCTCCTCCCTTCTGAGCCAGCTCCAGAGCGCGAAGGTCCAGGTCACGGCGACCTCGACCGGGGAATCGTTCGGCTCGGAGGTCCTCTCCTGGCTGATCATCCTGCTGCCGCTGCTCCTCTTCGGCTATCTATGGTTCCGGCTGTCCCGTAACGCAGCTCGAGGGGGAGGGCTTCAGGGCATCATGGGAGTCGGCCGGTCGAGAGCCAAGGTTTTCGACGCCGAACAGCCCAAGACCCGGTTCTCGGACGTGGCTGGGTACAACGGCGCCAAGCGGGAGATTTCCGAGGTCGTGGACTTCCTCAAGGAGCCCGACCGGTACAAGCAGGTTGGCGCGGTGCCCCCGCGCGGGGTCCTCATGGTCGGGCCACCCGGAACCGGTAAGACCCTGCTCGCCCGGGCCGTGGCGGGCGAGGCGGAGGTGACGTTCTTCTCTGTCGCTGGCTCCAGCTTTGTGGAATTGTTCGTCGGGGTAGGCGCCGCCCGGGTCCGCGACCTGTTCAGCGAGGCCCGCAAGCGGGCCCCGGCCATCGTCTTCATCGATGAGATCGACGCGATCGGGCAGCGCCGCTCCGGCGGCCAGGTGTACGCCTCCAACGACGAGCGCGAGCAGACCCTCAACCAGCTGCTGTCGGAGATGGACGGCTTCGATCCCGTCGTGGGCATCGTCGTGCTCGCAGCGACCAACCGGCCGGAAGTGCTGGACCCGGCGCTGCTGCGCCCGGGCCGGTTCGACCGCCAGGTCATAATCCCGCTGCCGAACCTGTCCGAACGGGCGGCGATCCTGGCTGTGCACTGCCGCGGCAAGCAGCTCGCCCCAAACGTAGACCTGAACGCGGTGGCCCGCGGCACCCCCGGGTTCTCCGGCGCCGACCTGGCCAACCTGGTCAACGAAGCGGCGATTTTCGCGGTCCGGGGCAGCCGGACGGTCATCACCCAAGGGGACTTCGGCGCCGCCCGGGACCGGATCATCCTGGGCCGCCGCGAGGACTCCAACGTGCTGCTGCCCGAGGAGAAGCAGTCGGTAGCGGTGCACGAAGCCGGGCACGCCATGGTCGCCGCGCTGTCCCCGCACGCCGATCCGGTGGCCAAGGTGACGATCCTGCCCGCGGGGCAGGCGCTTGGCGTCACCGAACAGCTCCCGCTGGTTGAACGGCACCTGTACAGCGAGGATTACCTGCATCAGTCGCTGGCCGTCCGGCTGGGCGGGCGTGCCGCCGAGCTGGTCAAGTTCCACCAGGGATCCACCGGCGCCGCCAACGACCTGGCTTCGGCGACCGACCTGGCCACCCGGATGGTCCGCGAGTTCGGCCTGTCGTCCGCGCTCGGGCCGGTGGGCTACCCGCAGGGCGGGTCGATGTTCCTGGACAGCGGCGGTCCTGGCCTGTCCAGCCGGCCGTACGCCGAATCTACGCAGGCCGTCATCGACCGGGAGGTCTCCCGGCTCCTCCGCGAGGCCGAAGAGCGCGCGGTCGACCTGCTGAGGGGACACGAGAGCCAGCTGGACCAGCTCGCCAGCCTGCTGATCGACCGGGAGACCGTGGGCGGCGAGGAGGTCTACCGGCTGCTGGGGCTGGCTCCTCCCGAACGAATCGACGACGCTCCGACCATCGCACCACACCTGGTGCCCGCCGATCAGCACGCGGCTGGCTCCCCGCCAGCCGGGCAGCACGTACCCAGCCACCGGGCCGCCGCCCCGCCCGTGGAGAACTCCCCGGGCTGAGCCGGCATCCCGCGGGGGCGGCTACGGAGCCGCCGAAGCCGTGCCGCCTGGGACGGCTACGGAGCCGCCGATGCCGTGCTGCCTGGGGCGGTAGCGGTCGCCGACGGCGCGGTGGGGGTCGGCGAGGGGCTGGAGGCCGGCGTGGTCGCCGGGGTAGTGGACGGCGACGGGCTGGCCGGGGTGGGCGAGGCGGCCGGGGTTGTGGCCGGGACGGTGGGTGTCGCGCTGCCCTGGGCCGGGCCGACCAGGTTGGGGGTGGTCACCGGATGGTGGCTGTTCGTGAACAGCAGCGCGGCGATCGCGATGACCACGCCGAGCACGGTGACCAGGCCCCCGGTGGCCAGGCCCGCGGTGAACGCCGACCGGTCCCGGCGGAACTCACTGGTCCGGCGTTCCCGCAGCCACTGCGGCAGCGCTGCCCGCTGGGCAGCCCAGCTGTTGACCGGCGCGGCGGCCATGCCGAGCGTGGGGAACAGCAGCAGTGCGGCCAGCAGGATTCCGCTGAGGTGAGTGGCCCGGTAGAGGGCGGCGCCGATACCGGCGAAGCCGAGCACGGCGAGCGTGGTTTCGGCCCAGTTGGCGCGCAGCGCCTCCCACCATCGGGCCTGTTCGCTGGTTTTCGGCGTGCGCAGGAAGGCGGCCTGCTTGGCGAATAGTCCAAGGACCGACGCCCGCGCGACGACCAGGGAGGTGGACTGCCAGATGAAGAACGCGCCGA
>JBEKCN010000558.1:0-5956 GCA_050014855.1 Streptosporangiaceae bacterium
CTCGAACTGCTGGCCAAGGCCATCTCGGTCATCCGCGACGACACGCACGCCCTCACCCTCCCCGGCGGCGTCCGCGCGGTCCCCGCCCCGCGGCCCATGCTGCCGCCCGGACAGTTATGACTTCCGACCGGCGCCTCGCGCACCCGGCCACCGGAAACCCCAGACGATTCCCGCCCGGCCCGGCCATGCCCGCACAAAAGTGTCCTTGCCGCCCCCGGCTCTCGCTCCGGGCCGACACCATTACACAAAGTAAGCGTTCTTGACTGCTGCGCTGCCTTGGCTGCGCCGTTAAATCGCCGAGGACCATCGCGCGGCGCGGGGGCGCATAGCTCAGCGGTAGAGCACTCGCCTTACAAGCGAAACGTCCCAATCGGGATCCTATCGCAAGAAAGCCCAGCATTCACGCTAATTCGCCATTTCCGGGATGCTTATTGGCAAGTGTTATGGTTAATTCACGCTGCGGACTGACGTTCCAGGTATTCATCGCGGACTTGCTGCGGGGTCCGGTACTGAAGCCTGGAGTGCCGACGTTTGGAATTGTACCAGAATTCGATGTACCTCACCACGTCCCGGCGCGCGTGCTCCTGGGTCGGGTACTGGGTCCGGTGGACGCGCTCGTTCTTCAGCGCGGCGAAGAACGACTCCGCCATAGCATTGTCGTAGCAGATGCCGGTGCGGCCGACGGACTGGCGGATATTATGCCTTTTCAGCGTCGTCGCGAACTGGCGAGACGTGTAATTGCTGCCGCGGTCGGAGTGGAAGATGGCATTCCAGGCGAGAGAGTGATTACAGACGGCCATCTCGATCGCCTTCTCGATCAGCGGGGTCTTGTAGTTATCACCCGTCGCCCAGCCGATCACTTCCTTGCTATGGCAGTCAATGACCGTCGCCAGGTAAAGCCAGCCCTGCCAGGTCGGAATGTAAGTGATGTCGGTGTGCCACGAGTGCAGGAAGAGAGGTACGGGATGTAGGTAGGTGCCTTTTGGAATGCGGTGCTGCGCGAATGATGAAGGTAGGCCCTTCGGAGCCGCCCTGCGGGGGGAGGCTTCAAACCGCCACATGCTGCGTTGGCTGAAGACCGTCGTGGTGAGCGATGTGGAAAAGGCGCCGGGAGAGGCGTCAGGTGGGGATCAGGAAGGCGAGCGCAAGCGAATCGCTGAGGACGTGTCGAAAACGTATTCAGATGGCATCAAAACTGGGGCTGTCGATATGGCTCCAGGACAGGTCTGGCGGATACCCGTTTACTGGCCAGGTGGTGCCCGGCATGGAGGCGACGCGAGCCTGATCTGCTGCTTTCGCGTGGAACGTGGGAAGGCGGGTCCCGATAGTTCCGCCCAGGAAGGGTGGAGAAAGGGAGTGTCCCAAGCGGCGGAAACCGTGAGGGACGGAGTACCGGTGCGGGACTCGCCGGCGGACTGGCCCGTAGTAGTGATGAAGCTCCTGTAATAGGGGCGGAGCGAAGGGGCCGGGTCATCCGCGGCTGTGTTCGTTCGATCAACCAGGCGTAGCCCTGGGAGGAGTCGCGTGGACGAGCTGAAGTTGTCAGGAAAGCCGTTCGAGATCTCGAAGTGGGAAGTATGGAAGGCATGGGAGAAGGTCAGGGCCAATAAGGGCGCACCGGGAGTGGACGGCTGCTCGATTGAGGAGTTCGCGAAGGATCTGCGGAGCAATCTGTATAAGATCTGGAACCGGATGTCTTCTGGCAGCTATTTCCCGCTCCCGGTGCGGGCGGTGGAAATACCGAAACCGCATGGCGGAGGCACCCGGATTCTCGGTGTTCCCACCGTCGCGGACAGAATCGCGCAGACCGTGGTCGCGGCCCGGCTGGAGAATGAGGTGGAACCGAAGTTCCACCGGGACTCCTACGGGTACCGGCCGGGGCGGTCCGCCCTGGACGCGGTGGGGAAATGCCGGGAGCGCTGTTTCCGGACCGACTGGGTTGTCGACCTCGACATCCAGAAGTTCTTCGACAGTGTTTCCTGGGAACTCATGGTCAAAGCGGTGGAGGCCAATACCGGCCAGCGTTGGGTCGTGCTTTATGTGGAGCGGTGGCTGCGTGCGCCCCTCCAGCTGCCCGACGGGACTTTGCAGCGGCGGGACCGCGGAACTCCGCAAGGATCTGCGGTGTTCGATATGTGGATGGCCCGGGAATTCCCGGCCGTGGCTTTCGAACGTTACGTGGATGACGCGGTCGTGCACTGCGTCAGCGAGCGTCAGGCCACGAAAGTGGTGGAAGCGATCGGGAACAGGATGGAAGAGGTCGGGTTGCGGTTGCATCCGGCCAAAACCCGGATCGTTTACTGCAAGGACGCGAACCGGCGTGACTCATATGAGCACACGTCGTTCACCTTCTTGGGGTTCACGTTCCGCGTCCGCGCGGCGCGCAGCAAGCACGGGGTTACTTTCCCGGGCTTTCTGCCAGCGATCAGCAAGGAAGCCCTTAAGAAGATCAGCGCCGAGGTCCGCCGATGGCGCATCCATCGGCGCACAGGCCATACCTTCGCCCAGCTCGCGCAGGTCATCAACCCCATTGTGCGAGGGTGGATGCAATACTACGGAGCGTTCTACCACTCCGCGCTGAAACCCCTCCTTCGGCGCATCAACGCCTACCTGGTGCGCTGGATCCGCAGAAAGTACAAACGGCTGGCTGGATTCAACAAAGCCAAGGAGTGCTTCCAGGGAATCACGCAGCGATACCCGGGGATGTTCGCTCACTGGCGATGGTCCCGCAATTTCTGGTGATCAGGATGGCAAGAGCCGTGTAATGGGAGACTATTACGCACGGTTCTGTGGGGGCCGGAGGGTGAAATTCCCTCCGGCTACCCGACCCGACCATTTTCTCACCAGGCGCCGCGGCGGTGAAATCCCGGTCCACAAGATCGGGGATGCCGTGCTCCTGCCCGTCGTCCTCGGTGAGGCTGACCCGCCACGGCCGCGGCTGGCAGGGCTCCAGGCCCAGCTCACGCATCAGCGACCGGACCAGCTCCGGTCCGGCGGGCACGCCCCAGGCCACCAGGTCCGCGTGGACCCGCCGGTACCCGTACGTGCCATCCGAATCATCGAATGACTTCTGCACAATCAGAGCGAGCATCCCGCGTCTTTTCACCGTCGCCGATTCTGGTGCATTCCTCCATTCATAGAATCCGGACCGTGACACTTCCATCCATCCGCACATTTTCACGATCGACGGCACGTATAGCCCGCCCGATTCCTGGTAAGCCGCATACTCCGCGTCGATGAACTCAAACTTGTCGGTCACCGATGGTCGCGGGCGAAGTATGCTGCGGCTTTTTTCAGGAACTCGTTTTCCATCTTCAGTTCCCGGGTTTCCCGCTCGAGCTCGCGCAGCCGCGCGCGCTCGCTCACCGTCAGCGGCGGTTCTTCGCCGGCATGCTCACGGCGGTAAACGCTCACCCAGTTACCGAGAGTGCCCTCGTTTATTCCGAGCTCCTTAGCCACTCTGGCAATCGGGCGCGACGTCTCAATCACCATCTTCACGGCTTCATCCTTGAATTCCGGTGAGAAGCTCTTCTTCGGTCGGGGCAAAAGTTTCACCTTTCCAGATTGTCCATCCTAAAGGATGGACTGTCCGGAAGGCTCGGGGCACCTCAGCGATGCTTGTCCGATGTGCCACGAGCCGGTCGGGTATGTTGCGTGACGTCGTAATGACGGCCTGGTTGTCGCCGTGTGCCCAGTGACTTATCGTTCGGGCATGCTGCTGGATCGCGAGAGGGAGCAGCGGGAACTCGACCTGCTCATCCAGCAAGCTAGGGCTGGGACAAGCGGGGCTATCTTGCTGCGCGGCGAGCCGGGGATAGGCAAGACCGCGCTGCTCGGTTACGCGGCGGAGCGGGCCGGTTCGATGCGGATCCTGCGCGCGACCGGGATCGAGGCCGAGGCCGAACTCGCCTTCGGCGGGCTGTATGCGCTGTTGCGCCCGCTGGCCGACCGCCTCGATGCCCAGCCCGACCGCTACACGCCGCTGCGGGCAGCTTTCGGCTTGGGGGATCAGGGGGCGGCCCAGGCCCGGCTGGCGGCTGCCGTGGCCACCCACGAGCTGCTGGTAACCGCTGCGGAGCAGGAGTCATTGTTGCTGCTGCTTGACGACCTGCAGTGGCTTGACCGGCCGACCCTCGACGCTCTGACGTTCGCGATCCGCCGCCTGGGCAATGACGCGATCGCCTGCGTACTGGCAAGCCGCCCAGATTTTCCGGCGATCGTCGGCGTTTCGGTCCGTGACCTGACCGGGGTGACGCCCTCGGCGGCAGGCGAGTTGGTCGAGGCGGCAACCGGCATGATGCCCGCGCCAGAAGTTGCCCGGCTGCTGCATTCCGAGACCGGCGGCAATCCGCTTGCGCTGGCCGAGATGGCGCTAGCCATGACCCGGGAACAGCTGACTGGCAAAGATACTGCCGAGGTTCGGCCGCAGCCCGGAGCGGCTATCCGGGAGCGGTTCTCCGCCCGGATTGACCGGCTGGACCCGGCGGTCAGGACAGCGCTGATGATCGCGGCTGCGGGCGGGCGGTGTCCGGTGGCGGCGGTAATAACGGCATCGGCCAGGCTGGCCGGCGGCCGCGCCGAGGCGCTTGATGATGCCGAAGCCGCCGGACTGATCCGGGTGGGTGCCGACGGGGTCGAGTTCGCCCATCCGCTGCTGCGCTCGGTCGCCTACCACTCGGCCACGCCAGCCGAGCGGCGCTCAGCGCACCGCGCGCTAGCTGAGGCCCTGGCCAGCAGTGACACTGACCGCGCGGCCTGGCAGCTGGCGGCGGCGACAACCGGCCACGACGATCACGCCGCCGAGGCGCTCGACGCTGCCGCCAGCAGCGCCGCGAGCAGAGGTGCGCCGCTGGTGGCCGCGGCGGCCTGGGAACGGGCGGCTCAGCTATCAGCTGCGCCCGACACCCGGGCCGCCCGCTACGTCGCGGCTGCGGAGGCCGCCCTGCGCGGCGGGGACGCCGACCGCGCCAGGCGCCTGGCCAGCGAGAGCCCGGCTGCACAGCAGCCTCGGTGGCGAGCTAGGATGCTCGCGGTCAAGGGCCGGCTGGACGCGGCGGCAGGAAAGATGACCGCCGCGCAACAGGCTCTCAGGGAAGCCGCCGACCTGATCGCCGACGCCGATCCGCAGCTGGCTGCCGAACTGCTCGGTGAGTCTGCCGCGGCGGCGATGGAGGCCGGGCTGGATGAGGAAGCCAGCCGGGACGCTGAACGGATGTCCAAGCTCGCGGAGCGGTCCGATGAAACAGCGCAGTTCCTGGCCGACCTGACGTCCGGGCACTTGGCGTGGATCCGCGGCGATCCCGAGCTGGCCATGCTCCGCGTGCAGCGGGCTGTTTCCCGGCTGGCCTCCCGCCCTGGGCTCGCCTCGTCCGCCGACCGGCAGCTTGAGGTCGCCGGAGCGTACTCCAGTCGGGGGGATCACCCCCGAGCGTGGCCCTACTACGAGCGGACCATCGAATTGGCGCGCAGCACGGGCGCGATCGGAAAATTGCCGGAGGCGCTGAACGGTGCCGCCTTTGTCGCCGCGGAGACCGGCAAATGGCTCCAGGCGCTGGCGCTTGGCAGCCAGGCCCTGGAGCTAGCCCAGGCCGCCGGGCAGAGCCTTCTGGCCTGTGATGCGCTCGTCACGCTGGCCACTGTGGAGGCCGCACAGGGACGCGCCGACGACTGCCTGCGGCATGTGCACGAGGCGGACCGGCTGGCCAGCGAGCTCGGCCTGCACCTGATGCAGTTGCTGGCGCGCCGCCAGCGGGCGCTGCTCGAGTTGGGGACGGGCCGGCTCGAGGAAGCCATTGAGCATTATGAGGCACTGCGAAGGCTAGCCGCCCAGTGGGACATATCCCATCCCTACTACTCCCCGATAGCCGACCTGATCGAGGCATACTCCCGGGCCGGCGCGCTCGATAAGGCCCGGAAGCTCCTCCCGGAGTTCCTGGTGCAGGTGCCAGGCGACGCT
>JBEKCN010000559.1:0-3969 GCA_050014855.1 Streptosporangiaceae bacterium
CCGCAGTCATCTCCGGGATCGGCGCCGACGTCCGCGAGTTCTTCCCTGACGCTGCCCGCCTGGCCTCCTGGACCGGGCTGTGCCCGGGCAATCACGAATCCGCCGGGAAACGGCGTTCCGGCAAGCGCCGCAAGGGCAACGAGCACCTGCAGTCCCTGCTGGTGGAGTGCGCCTGGGCCGCGGTCCGCCACGACGGCTACCTCAAATCCCTCTACCACCGGCACGTGATGAAATGGGGCGGCTACCGCAGCGCCACCGCGAAGAAGAAAGCCATCATCGTGGTCGCCCACGCCCTGGCCGTTATCATCTCACTGGCACATCCTGGCTACTGGAAAGCCCTACCACGAACTTGGCGCCGACTACTTCACCCGCCGCCGGGACCCCGAACGGGAGACCCGCCGGCTCATCGCCAAACTCGAAGCCCTCGGCCACACCGTCACCCTCCAGCCAGCCGCCTGACCGCCCGCCTCCGCCCGCCTCCGCCCGCCTCCGCCCGCCTCCGGCAGGCCCCAGCCACATCACCGGCAGGGGTCCGCTGCCGCCTGCACACCTGAGGATCATTTTCGGGTCAGCTGAGAACGCGTGGCGGCCTTCCATGAACGGCCGCGCCATCACGAACGCGGTCGGCCGCCGGAACCGGATGGTGGCCAGGAACCACAGTCCCCAGACGGCTGTGAGCAGGCCGTCTTTGGCCAGCAGGAAGCGCGGGCAAGCAAAAAGCAGCACAGTCTTTTCCGCGCCGCTCCGCCGGACTGGTCCGCACAACAAACTCGCGATATAACTTGTATCGCGACCTCACGCCTACGTATACTCGTAACCGAATATACGTCTAAGAGCACTACCCAGAAACGCGAGGCGCACCACCTATGGCCCGCAGGCGCAAGCTGACCAGCCCACTGGCCCTGGCCGTCCTGGCCACGCTGATGAGCGGGCCGATGCACCCGTATCAGATTGCGCGCCTGCTCAAGCACCGTGGCAAGGACGACTCGATCAAGGTCCGTTACGGCTCGCTGTACACCGTGGTGCAGGATCTGGAGAGCCGCGGCTTCGTCGAGGCGGAGGGAACGGCTCGCGCGGGGCACCGTCCGGAGCGGACTGTTTACCGGCTCACCGACGACGGGTACCGCGAGCTGGAGGACCGGCTCCGCGAGCTGATCAGCGAGCCGGTCAAGGAGTATCCGCTCTTCGCCTCGGTGCTGTCGCTGATGTCCGTCATCCACCCCAACGAGCTGACCGGCCTGCTGGCCGAGCGGCTGCGGGCCCTGGAGATCGAGATCGCGGGCACCACCGGGATCGTCGAGCACGCCGTCAGCCACCGGCTGCCCCGGCTGTTCCTGCTGGAGACCGAGTACGGCCTGGCTATGAAGCGGGCCGAGGCCGACTGGGTTCGCGCCCTGATCGGCGAGCTGGCGGACGGCACGTTCCCCGACCTCAAGTTCTGGCGCAGCTTTACCGAGACGGGGGAGTTCCCCGAGGAGCTGCTGAGTACCGAATGGGCCCAGGCGGAGCAGGCCGTACTGGCCCCGCGCGAGGCCCCGCACCCCCGACCCTCGCAGCGGGAGGCCGATGAACCCGGATAACCCTGCTAGCTGAGAAGACACCCCGGCTGGTGCCCCCTCACCGCCAAGATCCGGAGCACCGGGCCGGGGCCGCGACACCGCCGAACCGAAGGCCGGCAATGCGGCATCTCCCAGATTACCTGGGCTGCCTCCGCCGGCCGGTTGGGCGCCGTTCGCCGCACGAGCGAACCGAACCACCGAACCAATCGACCGGAGGAGCAGTACCGCCATGTCACCAACCGTGGCCAACCACGCCGCCCCGGCGGCGAGTCACCCCAGTCCGCGCGCGCGCAGCGCCGCGGGAACTCAACCCGCCATCACGGCCGACGGCCTGGTCAAGACGTACCAGCTGCGCGGCCATCGCAACGGTATCCGCGCCCTGGACGGGCTGAGCATCACCGTCGCCCGCGGCACCGTGTTCGGCCTGCTCGGCCCGAACGGTGCCGGCAAGTCGACCACCATCAAGATCCTGACCACGCTGGCCCGGCCGGACTCGGGCACCGCGGCCGTCGCCGGCCTCGACGTGCTCAAGCGTCCCGAGCAGGTCCGCCGGGTGATCGGCGTGGTCGCGCAGAAGTCGGGCAGCGACCCCATGGCCACGGGCCGGGAGAACCTCATCCTGCAGGGTCATCTGTTCGGCATGCGCGGCGAGGCCGTCAAGGCCCGCGCTGACGAACTGCTCGAGCGCTTCGACCTGGCCGGAGCGGCCGGGCGACTGGTCAAGACGTGCTCCGGCGGCATGCAGCGGCGCCTGGACGTGGCGCTCGGCCTGGTGCACCGGCCGCAGGTCCTGTTCCTGGACGAGCCGACGGCCGGGCTCGACCCGGAGGCGCGGAGCGCGATGTGGCGGGAGATCGCCCGGCTGTCCGGCGGCGAGGGCATGACCGTCCTGCTCACCACGCACTACATGGAGGAGGCCGACCGGCTGGCCGACCGCCTCGCCATCGTGGACCACGGCCGGGTCGTAGCCGAAGGCTCACCCGACGCGCTCAAGGGGGACTTGCGGGGCGACGCCGTGCACCTGGAACTGGCCCCTGGCTCCGATCCGGCCCGGGTCCGCAACGCCATCGGCCCGCTGCCGGGGGTTCGTGATCTGCGTGTCTCCGGCCGCAACATCAGCGCCCGCAGCGATGACGGGGCGGCCGCCGTCCCCGGCATTCTGGCCGCGCTGGACCGGGCCGGCGCGCCGGCCGCATCGGTCACGGTGGCCCGGCCGTCGCTGGACGACGTGTACCTGCGGCACACCGGCCACCGCTATTCATCGACCGACACTCAGCGCGAAGTGGAGGCGCACCCGTCATGACCGCCACCACTGAACTGACCGCCGCGCCTGAGCTGGCCGGCGCCGCCCCGACCAGCCCGGCCGGCCACCTCGGCACGACACTGCGGCACACCTGGTACCTGTCCGGGCGCCGGCTGCACGCCGTGCTGCGCCAGCCCGCGTTCATCGCGGTCGGCCTGATCCAGCCGGTGATCTGGCTGTTCCTCTTCGGCGAGCTGTTCCGGAAGGTCGTCGATATCCCCGGATTCGCAGCCGGGGGCTCGTACCTGGCCTACCTGATCCCTGGCATCGTCGCGATGAGCGCGATGAACGGCAACATGTGGGCCGGGATGAACGCGATGGAGGAGATCGACCGCGGCACACTGAACCGGTTCCTCGTCTCGCCGGCCCGCCGGGTCGCGCTGATGAACGCGAACGTGGTCGAGCAGGCCGTGACCACCACCGTCCAGACCGTCATCATCCTGGTGCTGGGTCTGGCCGGTGGGGCGCGTTATCCGGGCGGCATCGCTGGGGCGGCCGTCGTGGTCGTCGCGTCGATCCTCATCGGCGCGGTCTTCGGCGCGCTGTCCAACACCGTCGGCATGCTGGTCCGCCAGCGCGAGGCGATCATCGGGATCAACGTGTTCTTCATGCTGCCGCTGACGTTCCTGTCCTCGGCGTTCTTGCCCGCCACGCTGATGCCTGGCTGGATGCAGGCCATCGCCAAGTGCAACCCGCTCAACTGGGCGGTGGTGGCGGGCCGTTCGGCGCTGAATGCCCACACCGACTGGGCCGCGGTCGGCATCCGGTGCGCGGGCCTGCTGGCCCTCGCGGCGGTGTGCGTGACCATCTCGGTCGCGACCTTCCGCTCCTACCAGAAGAGCGTCTGACCGGGCCGGTAGTCCGCGTGGCCGCCCCGGTACCGGGCAGGGGAAATACGCAGGCCCGGTACCGGGGCGCTACGGTCGGACCGTGCGCTTCGCGATCTCGATCCAGCAGCGGTACCCCGACGGCAGCTTTGACCCGGGGCCTTCGCCGCCTATCTGGCCCGCGCCGAGGAGCTCGGCTTCGAAAGCGCGTGGACCATGGAACAGATACTGGGTTCCTCCCCCCGGCTCGGCGCGCTGGAGGTTATGACGTTCGCGGCGG
>JBEKCN010000560.1:0-3967 GCA_050014855.1 Streptosporangiaceae bacterium
CTCCACCGGGCCCTGCTCGCCTTCGACCTGCTTGAAGGCGGCGTCCACCGATCCGGCGTCCCGCACGTTGCAGGGCACGACAGCCAGGCCCTCGACGGGGTCCCCGGCCCGCGAGGTGACCGTGACGCTGTCTCCGTCGGCGGCGAGCCGCCGCGCGATGGCCAGCCCTATCCCCCGGTTTCCCCCCGTCACCAGGACGCTGCGTCCCATCCGCCGTTCCACCTCCACATCGGCCTGCAATCCTGGTGAGCGTACCGGTCACCCCTCCGCGGCGGTGACATCCGGGCGGCCCGAAACGGCATCTGGGGCCGTTCCGCGCCGTGCGATAGGTTGCTGACGTGACTCATGGTGGCCAGCACGACATAGATCCCCAATTCACTGCGCTCCCGTTGCGGGCGCTGGCCGACGCGGCGATGCAGCAGGCTGCGGACCTCGGCGCCGGGCATGCGGATTTCCGCGCCGAACAGCTCCGCAGCCAGACGATCGGGCTGTCCGACGGCAACCTGGAAACGCTCTTCGACGCCAGCGACGTCGGCTTGGCCGTCCGCGTCGTGATGGACGGGACCTGGGGTTTCGCCGCCACCGTCGATCTCACCCCGGACGCGGCGGCGCAGGCGGCCCGGGAGGCCGTTCAGGTCGCCCGGGTCGCGGCGGCCATGAATACCGAGCGGATCGAGCTGGCGCCCGAGCCCGCGCACGGCGACGTCACCTGGGTGTCGGCTTACGACGTGGATCCGTTCGACGTCAGCGCGGCGGACAAGGCGGCGCTGCTGGCGGACTGGAGCAAGCGGCTGCTCGCCCGGGACGGCGTCGACCACGTGGACGCGCACCTGACGCAGGTCAGGGAGTGCAAGTTCTACACCGACGGCGCCACCACCGCGACCCAGCAGCGGGTCCGGCTGCACCCGGCGCTCACCGCCGTGGCGGTGCAGAAGGACGGGCGGTTCGAGACGATGCGCACGCTCGCGCCCCCGGTCGGCCGCGGCTACGAATACCTGAACGGCCGCGGCTGGGACTTCCAGACCGAACTGGAGCAGATCCCCGCGCTGCTCGCCGAGAAGCTCGCCGCGCCGTCGGTCCGCCCCGGCCGGTACGACCTCGTGATCGACCCGTCCAACCTGTGGCTCACGATCCACGAGTCGATCGGCCACGCCACCGAGCTGGACCGGGCGCTGGGCTACGAAGCCGCCTACGCCGGCACCTCGTTCGCCACACCGGACAAGCTGGGCCATCTGCAGTACGGGTCGGAGCACATGCACGTGACCGGGGACCGCACCGCCCGGCACGGCCTGGCCACCGTCGGGTACGACGACGAGGGTGTGGCCGGCCAATCGTGGGACCTGATCACCGACGGCGTGTTGTCCGGCTACCAGCTCGACCGGCGGATGGCAGCGCTGCGCGGCCTGGGCCGCTCCAACGGCTGCGCGTTCGCCGACTCCCCGGGCCACATGCCGCTGCAGCGGATGGCCAACGTGTCCCTGCAGCCCGCCGAGGGCGGGCCGTCCACCAGCGAGCTGATCGCCGGGGTCGAAGACGGGATCTTCATCGCCGGGGACAAGAGCTGGTCGATCGACATGCAGCGGTACAACTTCCAGTTCACCGGCCAGCGGTTCTACAAGATCACCGGTGGCCGGCTGGCCGGGCAGCTCCGGGACGTCGCCTACCAGGCCACCACTACCGACTTCTGGAACGCCATGGAGGCCGTCGGCGGCCCGCAGACCTACGTGCTCGGCGGCGCGTTCAACTGCGGCAAGGGCCAGCCCGGGCAGGTGGCCCCGGTCAGCCACGGCACCCCGGCGGTGCTCATGCGCGGCATCCGGATACTCAACACGGCGGAGGAAGCGGCATGAGCAGCCAGGGCCCCCAGGACATCATCGAGCAGGCCCTTTCCGTCGCGACCTGCTCGGACTGCGTGGTGATCGCGGACGAGACGTCCACGGCGAACTTGCGCTGGGCCGGGAACACGCTCACCACCAACGGCGTGGCCCGCTCCCGCCGTCTCACCGTGATCGCCATTGACCGGCGCTCCGCTGGCGCAGCGGTCGGCGTCGTCTCACGGTCCGGGGTCGGCGCCGAAGAGGTGGAATCGGTGGTCCGGGCAGCCGAGAAGGAGGCCGCGGAGGGCACCCTGGCCGAGGACGCCGAGCCGTTGGTGGAACCGGCGGAAGCCGCCACCGTCCCCTCCGGGCGGCCGGGCTGGGACGACCCGCCCGAGGGCACCGGCATCGGGGTGCTGGAGGGCTTCGCCGGACAGCTCGGCGAGACGCTGCGGGAGGCCGCGGCCGGCGGCCGGAAGCTGTACGGGTTCGCCGAGCACGACCTGACCTCCACCTTCCTCGGCACGTCCACGGGCGTGCGGCTGCGGCACGACCAGCCGTCGGGGAAGGTCGAGCTCAACGCCAAGTCCGACGATCTCAGCCGGTCGGCGTGGGCGGGCGAGGCGACCCGCGACTTCGCCGGCGTGGACGTGGCCGCCCTGGACCGGGGCCTGGCCGAGCGGCTGGAGTGGGCCAAGCGGCGGGTCGAGCTGCCCGCCGGGCGGTACGAGACGCTGCTGCCGCCCACCGCCACCGCGGACCTGCTCACCTACCTGTTCTGGTCGGCCGGGGCCAAGGATGCTCTCGACGGCCGGACCGTCTTCAGCAAGCCTGGCGGCGGCACCCGGGTCGGCGAGTCCCTGTCCGACCTGCCGGTCACGCTGCGCAGCGATCCGTGGTATCCCGGCCTCGAATGCACACCGTTCGTCATAGCGCACGCCTCGGGCCGGGATTCTTCGGTGTTCGACAACGGCCTGCCGCTGGCGCCGACCGAATGGATTCGCCGTGGTGAGCTGGCCGCGCTGACCCAGACCCGGTACTCGGCCGGGCTGTCCGGCCTGCCGGTGACCCCGGCCATCGACAACCTCACCTTCGAGACCAGCGACCCCAGCGCGCCCGCGCTGCCGGAGATGATCGCCCGCACCGAGCGTGGGCTCCTGCTGACCTGCCTGTGGTACATCCGGGAGGTCGACCCGCAGACACTGCTGCTCACCGGGCTGACCCGGGACGGCGTTTACCTGGTCGAGAACGGCGAGGTTACCGGCGCGGTGAACAACTTCCGGTTCAACGAGAGCCCGGTCGGGATGCTGAGCCGGCTGGCCGAGGTTGGCGCGAGTGTCCCGGCGCTGCCGCGTGAGTGGGGCGACTACTTCAGCCGCGCGGTCATGCCGCCGGTACGGGTCGATGGCTTCAACATGTCTTCGGTCAGCCAGGCTAGCTAGCTTCTGGCCAGGGCCACCCGCCCACCCGCGGCCCGTCCCGGGTGCCCTCCGCGGCCTCGGGCTCCGCTGGGCCTCGGCCCCGCCGGGACCGCTATCATACGGCCGCCCGGTCCGGCGGGGACTTCGCTCACAGCGCAGCGGCCCCGGCGGACCCGGCGGCGGATCTGCGGCAGGCGGGGATACCTTGGAGACATGAGGATCGCAAGCCGCAGCCGCAACCAAAACGTGCCGTTGGTCACGCAGGCCCGGCGCTCACTGTCAGAGGACATCTCGTACCGGCAGCGGCGGTACCTCATCATGATGTCGTTCCGCGCGGTCTGCTTTGGCTTGACGGTCCTGCTGTTCCTGAACCACTTTGGATGGCTTGCCGCTATCCCCGCTGTTTTCGCCATCTTCGTGCCTTACGTGGCGGTCGTTTTTGCGAACGGCGGACGCGAGCCCGACAACGTTCGCGGATTCATGGAGTACCGGCCTAACCTGCCAGAACGACGCATTCCCCCCGGTCAGGGCGGATCTGGGTCCGCACGTCAGGGCAGCCAGCAAGGGGTGGGCGACCCCACCACGCACGCCTAAGACACAACAAGAGCGAACACGCTCAGGACTTCTCCCGAGATGCACTCGTAATTGGGTCTTGACACGTATGGGGGGGTTTCCGTGTAGCATTCATATCGGTGCTCTGGTCCCCCGTCGGAGCACCCTACCGGCGTT
>JBEKCN010000561.1:0-3964 GCA_050014855.1 Streptosporangiaceae bacterium
CCTCAGGCCACCCACATCAGAGGCGCGGCGATACACTTGCCAGCGCTCAAGGAGGGGTGATGGGTAAGGCCATCGGGGGATCACTGCCGCTGGCGGTCGGGATCGCGCTCAGCCCGATCCCTATCGTCACGGTGGTCCTCATGCTCACCAGCCGCAAGGCCCGGGTCAACGGCCCGGCCTTCATCCTCGGCTGGCTGCTGGGCCTGGGCATCGTCGGAGTCATCGTCCTGGCCCTCGCCGGATCAGCCGGGGCCAGCAAGTCCGGCTCGCCGGCGGCGTGGGTGAGCTGGGTCAAGATCGTGTTCGGTGTCCTGCTGCTGCTGGTTGCTGCCCGCCAGTTCCGCGCCCGCCCGCACGGTGACGAGGAAGCGCAGATGCCGAAATGGATGGCCACGATCGACAAGACCTCCCCGCCCGCGGCTATCGGCCTGGGCGCCGTCCTGTCTGGTGCCAATCCGAAGAACCTGCTCCTAGCCGGCGGTGGTGCCGCGGCCATCGCCCAGACCGGCATCCCCGGCGGGCAGCAAGCCATCGCCTATCTGATCTTCGCGCTCATCGGCACGCTCGGCGTCGGCATCCCGGTCGGCATCTACTTCACCATGGGCAAGCGCTCGGAGAAACTACTGGCCGGGCTGAAGGACTGGATGAGCGCGCACAACGCCGTCATCATGACCGTCTTGTGCCTGATCATCGCCGCCAAGCTCATCGGCGATGCGATCAGCTCCCTGGCCGGTTAGGCGCACGGACCCGGCGGCGCTGGGGCCAGCGTTCCCCTTCTAGCAAGAGGTATCTGCGAATTAAATGGTCATAGCGGTGCTGTACAGCCTGTGCGGAAGGCGGCTTCGAATGAAGGCGCCTGCGGCTGCTGCGGCACCGTCAGCTTTTGAGCGCTTCCTGCAGCTCGCTGGTGATTTCGTCGGTCGTGGCATCCACAGAGCGCTTCACGACTACCAGGTTCGGCAGCAGTCGGGTTCGGGGGAGGGGCAGGGCAGGGCCGGGCGAGTGATCATCGGCTGTTAACGGATTTTTCACCCAGGTGAGACCGGCTGGCAGGGGATGCCGGGTCGCCTGCCTGGGTTTAGCGTGCACGGTGATGGACAGTAACCGGACGCAAGGGCCCCCAGAAGCGCCTGCCCGCGAGCACTCAGGGGAAGAGTGAGGCGCTGATGCCCGAGGGACTGAATCCAATCGAGGCCGGCAAGAAACTGCATGAGCATGGCGAGGCGGAACAGCGGGCCGAAGAGGCCGAAGAGAAAGGCGGTCACGGTGGGTCCGGTGGCCGTCATTCCCGGATCGTGCAGATCTGCGAGGCGGTGCTGCTCGCGCTCGTCACCATCACCGCTGCCTGGGCGGGGTACTCGGCGTCCAAGTGGAGCACGGCATCGCGCATCGACATCGCCCGGGCCTCGACCCTGGGCAACCTCGCCACCCGCGACGACCTCACTGCCATCTCGCTCCGCAATTTCGACGCCGCGACCTTTAACGCCTGGTTCATCGCGTTCACACTGAACAGCCCGCAGAAGGAAGCGATCGCCGTACGCCGCTTCCGGCCCCAGTTCCTGGTCGCCTTCAACGCGTGGATGGCGACGGACCCGCTGCATAATCCGCATGCCGCGCCCGGTCCGACCTATATGCCTCAGTACAAGCAGCCAGCGCAGGCGCAGGCCAACACGCTCGACAACGAGGCCGCCGCGAAGTTCCAGGCGGGCAACCAGGCCGCAACCACCGGCGACAACTATGTCCGGATCACGGTGTTCCTGGCCGCGGTGCTGTTCCTGGTGGGCATCGGCAGCTCGTTCAAGCTGTTCGGCGTGCGGTATGCCCTGGTCGCGTTCGGCTCCGTGCTGCTGATCCTCTCGATCGTGCTGATCTTGCAACAGCCAGGGCTTCCGAGCTGAACCTGACGGGACAGGGCCGTGCCAGCTGACGGACATACGAGGCGCAGGCACCGATCGCTGGACAAGGGCCGGATGGAGAGCTTCAGCGACGGCGTCTTCGGATTCGCCGCGACGCTGCTGGTCGTCAGCGTCGCGCTTCATGCGCCGGGCACGCCGCTGCAGCAGGTCCTCCATGCCTGGCCCGCCTACCTGGCGTGATGAGCAACCGGGCACGGGGCAGACGCTACCGGCTGGTCCTTCGGGGCGAGCTGGGCGAACCGTTCGGTTTCCTGTTCGAGGGGATGCAGCTGGACCGGGTTGCGGGCACCACGGTGCTGACCGGGCTCGTGGTCGACCAGGCGCATCTGCACGGGCTCATCCAGCAGACCCAGGAGCTGGGCCTAGAACTCATCTCTATCGGGCCGGCGGACGACGGCGATCCTCCAGGAGCAGGCGCGTAACACGGGCGGCACCAGCACTTGGCAGCCTGGGAGCCGGGGTGTCGGGGCGAGCACACCGGCAGCCGCACCCGGCCGGGAGGGGCGTATTCTACGGTGGTCTTCGCCGCGCTGCTCCGCTTCCTCGGCCACCCCGCCGCCTAGCGGTCAGCAGCTGGCGTCGCAGCCGAAACGGGCGCCGGAATTCGCTGTGCCGTGCGCGGGATGCTCGGGGCCGCGCACGGAACAGGCCGCGATCTCGGCTCCCGCGGTCATGGCCTCACCACTTGCCCCTTGCCGACCACGGTGATGCCGCCGCTGGACACGACGAAACCGCGGGCCCTGTCATGCTCTTTGTCCACTCCGACCGTCGCGCCCTCCGCGACGACGACGTTCTTGTCCAAGATGGCGTTCTCGACGACGGCGTGGCGGCCGATGTGGGCATTGTGGAGTATCACTGCCCGGTTCACCCGGGACCAGCTGTCCGCCCGGGCTCCCGGCGACAGGACTGAGTTGCGCACCAGCCCGCCCGAGACGATGGCGCCATTGCTGATCAAGCTGTTGATCGCGCGTCCCACCCGGTCGCCTTCGTCATGGACGAACTTGGCCGGCGGCCGCGGGGGCACGTGGGTGAGGATCGGCCACCGGTCGTTGTCCAGCTTGAACTCCGGATGTACCGCGCACAGGTCCATGTGCGCGTCGAAGTAGGAGTCGATCGTCCCCACGTCCCGCCAGTAGCCCCGATCGCCCTCCCCAGCCCCGGGCACCTCGTTCTTCAGGAAGTCGTAGACGTGCGCCGCGTGGTCCCGGACCAGCCTGGGGATGATGTCCCCGCCCACGCTGTGCCGGCTCTCACCGTCGGTCGCGTCCTTCCGCAGCACGTCCACCAGCACGTCGGTATCGAAAATGTAGATGCCCATGGATGCCAGGGCCTCGTCCGGCAGGCCCGGGCGGCCCGGCGGGTCGGCGGGCTTCTCCAGGAACTCCTCGATGCGGTGGCCGTCCGGCGCGGTCTGCAGCACGCCGAAGTTCGTCGCCTCCAGCCTGGGGACGGGGATCGCCGCGACCGTGGCCCCGGCGCCCGAGGCCGTGTGCTGGTCGATCATCTGCACCGGGTCCATCCGGAACACATGATCGGCCCCGAAGACGGCCACGAGGTCGGGCTCGTCGCTCTCGATGATGTTCAGCGACTGGTAGATCGCGTCTGCCGAGCCGACCTGCCAGTACGGGCCGAACCGCTGCTGCGCCGGGACCGGCGTCACGTAGCTGCCCAGCAGGTGGTTCAGCCGCCAGGCGGTGGTGATGTGCTGGTCCAGGCTGTGGCTCTTGTACTGGGTGAGCACGCAGATCCGGAAGATGCCCCCATTGGCCAGATTGGACATCGCGAAATCGATCAGCCGGTACAAGCCGCCGAACGGAACGGCCGATTTGGTCCGGTCCGCGGTCAGCGGCCCTAGCCGCTTGCCCGCCCCGCCCGCGAGGACGAGGCCCAGGATTCGCTGTCCAGCCATCACACCGCCTCCCGCTTGCTTACTCTAGGCGGCCGACGAGGTCCTCGTGCAGCTCCCAGAGCCGGGCGGGCAGGTGCCGGTGGAAGGAACGGAAGAACTCGGGGATGTGCTCCGCCTCCAGCTTCCAGGCCTGCGTGTC
>JBEKCN010000562.1:0-3962 GCA_050014855.1 Streptosporangiaceae bacterium
TGCAGCAGCAGGACCATGCCCGGCCCGGTGGCCGCCGCGCGAAGGCAGATCGCACGGCGATCCTCACCGCGCGGATGACCGCCGGTGACGAAGCCGGCGCCTGGCGCGTCATCGATGACGCCTTGGCCTCAGGGATGGATCCGGCTGGGGTTTACCTCGACCTGCTGGCGCCCGTGCTGCGCGGTGTGGGGGCCGGCTGGGCGGCCGGGACGGTGACCGTCGCAGAAGAGCACCGTGCCTCGGCAGTGGCACTGCGGCTAATCGGGCGGCTGGGCCCCCAGTTCGCGCGCCGGGGCCGGAAGCGCGGCTTGGTGATCATCGGTGCCCCGGCGGGGGACCAGCACAGCCTGCCCGGCGCCATCGTCGCCGATCTGCTCCGCGGGGAGGGGTTCGAGGTCATCGACCTCGGCGCGAACACGCCGGACAGTTCCTTCGCGGAGACCGCCCAGGACGCGGCCCGGCTGATCGCCGTCGTCATCGGGGTGACCGCGCCAGGCTGCGACAGTGCTGTCCAGTCCATCGTCCAGGCCCTCCGGCGTTCGGGCAGCACAGTGCGGGTGCTCATCGGCGGCGCGGCCATCAACGGCGCCGACGATGCGCTACGTCTCGGAGCGGACGCCTGGACCGGCCCGGACGGTCAGTCCGTCATCGCAGCCGTGAATGCGGCGGCGGCCCGGCGGCGCCCGAGCCCAGCATCAGCTCCCCGCCCAGGGCAACACCGCCCCCGCTAACGTACCGGCAGCGGTCTATCTCCGGCATGCTGCGCGGCGTTACGCTGGAGCAGAAGGTGGCGGGAGGTGCAATGGTGTCCGCACCGGTCCAGAATTCCGTTGAAGGAACGGCAACGGGAAGCACGCGAGGACTGGGTCCTCATGCGCGTCACCACCGTAATCCTGGTAATTTTGGCTGCTGCGATGGCCGTGTTCATTGCCCTGATGATCGCGGGGTTTCACTAGCCCCAGTCTTTTCGTGCGCCCAGCAGACCGGCGGTGACGCTGTGGCTGGTCACGGAGTTGGTACTGATGACGGGCACGCGAGGAGGCGCTTTATTTATGACCTCCGAGGACATCTTGGTCGCTGAACTGCTCGGCGCCTGAGCGAGCCGGCCGCCGCGTTCCTGGATCAGGAAACGTTGACGTTTGATGCGTTCATGGCCACAGCCCAGGCGGCGTCATCTTGCGCCGTTGTCCCGTAATCCGGGCCCGGCTGAAGCAGGTTGGCCACCACAATAAAGTCATTCAGCATTTGCTGGTACCCGGCCCGGTTAACTGTCGGCAGAAGAGCCGGGTCAGCGAGGATCCGCTGCGCTTCTCCCCGCACGCCGCGGGCATCGGCCTCGAAGACCAGGTGATTGGCGACGGTCGGCGACTGACTTTCGGTCTCCAGATCACCCGCCAGGGTATCGACGTCATCATTAAACGTCACCTGGGCCTGCCCGCCGGCCGATTCGAGCCACGCCACTGACGGGTCGGCGGAGGCTGTGGGGGTGGTAGACGGGTGCGGGCTGGCGTGCCTACTTGCCTTTGACGTTTTGACGGCCGACGCCGACGGGCTTGCCTTTGACGTTTTGACGGCCGACGCCGACGGGGTTATTGGACGGGTGCTAACTCGGTTAACCTTGCTGGGCGCCGCGCTAGCAGAATCTGCCGGGGTAGCCGCATCGTGGGTTATTCCGCACCCGGAAATGACGGCAACTCCGGTTACAGCAATTCCGGCTACGGCAGCGACCGCGCGATTCCGCTTCATGACCCATCCCATTCGAAGGTTTCTTCTCGGGACAAGCCGGCCGCCGTCCACCCAGCCCCATTGAGCGCTGGGATAAATGCGATGACGCTCCTCGACTTGTGTATAGGTTCAGCGTCATCGGCGGGAGTCGCAGCGCAGTTCGCAGCCAGTTGCCGATGGGTTGCGGTGGCAATAAAGGCACTTCGCCAAGTGCCCGCCGTCTAACGTCACGTCCACCGCGATCCCGCCCGATGCGGTCGCCCGCGCTATTCCGTTCGGCGTGGTGGTGACCCAGGCGGCATTACCGCCGTTGCCCGGCCGCAGGAATGGCGAATCGGCCGACACGGGTGGCCATGCTGGCGCACGGCGGGCGCGGCGGATAGTGTCGCGCGCTGCGGCGGTGATGCTGCTGACGAGCATGGTCACCGCCGGGGTAGCGGTACACGCCCCGAAAGCGCTCGCGGCCGGCACCGTCCTGTTCAACCAGCCGTTCCACGACAACACCGTGGACGGCACGGCGGGATCGGTGTCCCTCCCCACGGCACCGGCCGTGAGCGGCAACACCGCGTGCCTGACTGCCGCGGGCAACGCCACCGCCAACCCGCTGGCCAGCTGCCCGACCGTCACCGACTTGCAGGGTTCCGGCAAGCTCCGGCTCACCGCAAATGTGGGGACTCAGGAGGGCGGGGTCTTCGCCAGCACCAGCATCCCCACCTCGCAGGGCCTGGACGTGGCCTTCAACACCTACCAGTACGGGGGCACCCTGGGTGCGGATGGGCTGGCCTTCGTGCTGGCGGCCGTCAATCCCGCCAATCCGGTCACCCCCGCGGCCATCGGGCAACCCGGCGGCGCGCTCGGCTACTCGGCCCCGAGTTCCAATGCGCCCGGCCTGAGTTATGGCTACCTGGGAGTCGGCTTCGACGTCTACGGCAACTTCAGCAACCACTACGAGGGACTGGGCTGCAACGACGCGGCCAACATCGCCCAGCGAATGCCCGGCCAGGTTGTGGTGCGCGGCCCGGGTAATGGCGGCACCGGGTACTGCGCGCTGGCGAGCAGCGCGGCCACGGCGACCTCGCCGGCGCTGACGCTGCGGGCCTTGACCCGCCCTGCGTCGGTCGTACCGGTGGAGGTGGTCTACAACCCGAGCTCGGTGACGGTGACGACGCCGTCCGGACTGGTGGTGCCGGGCGGCGACTACGACGTGCACTTCACCCCGGTGGGGGGGACGGCCAGGGATGTGACCGGCGCCCTGCCGGTGGTCCCGTCCGGGCTTTACCCGGCGAGCTGGGTCAACGCGAGCGGGTACCCCAAGCAGCTGGCGTTCGGCTGGGTGGGGTCCACCGGCTCGGTCACCGACTACCACGAGATCGATAACGTGGTGGTGACCACGCTGAACCCGGTCCCCCAGCTCGCGGTCGCCCAGACCAGTTATGCGGCGGCGACTCTCGCGCCTGGCAGCCCGGTCACGTACTCCGTCGCGGCCAGTTCCTCGGGCGCGGCGGAGAACCAGCCGGTGACGGTGACCGAGACGCTGCCGGCCGGCGTCCTGCCGGTCGGCGCCTCCGGTACGGGATGGGTATGCGCGGCGCCGTCGGGGCAGTCCATATCGTGCACGAACAGCACCAGCCCGTTCACCAGCGGCACGATCACCGTGAACGGGGTCGTCACCTCCAGCAGCGTCACCCCGGCGGTGGTCCAGTCCAGTACCAGCGCGGTGGCGTCCAGCGGCGACGCCAGCCCGGCGACGTCGTCGAGCGCTCCGGCCGGCACCGTGCCCACCGCGCCGACCGTCACCGCCATCAGCCCGACGAACTTCGCTGCCGGCGGGGGCAACGACGTCAAGATCACTGGCACCGGCTTGAACGGTGCGACCGCCATCGAGATCGGCACGGCCGCCCAATTCACTGCGGGCACACCCACCACGCTGGTGCTGTGCGCTTCTTCGGGGCCCGGCTGTTTCACCGTAACCAACAGCACCACCCTCGACATCTCTGCCATGCCTGGGCACGTCGCAGGGGCGGTGACGGTCGAGGTCGTCACGCTGGGCACCTCCGCCAGCACCGCCTACACCTACAACTCGGGCCCGGCTCTGCTGTTCCCCTCGCCGCCAGGCGGCGAGGCCGGCGTGTCGTACAGCGACCAGCTCACTGTGACCGGCGGGACCAGTCCGTTCACCTGGTCGGTGAGCGCCGGGAGCCTGCCCCCCGGAGTGACCCTGAATGCTTCGACCGGGC
>JBEKCN010000563.1:0-3961 GCA_050014855.1 Streptosporangiaceae bacterium
CCGTCACAGGCCCAGCTCCTCGCGCCAGCCGACCACGAACGGGTCATCCTCGCCGCAGCCGGCGGCGAACCGTTCCGCAAGCACCATGGCCGTGATGGCCTGGTTCCGGATGAACAGGCGGCCCGGGTGACACGAGACGATCCAGGCGGCGTGGCCACCCATTCCGACCTGGCCATATAGCCTAAAAGCTATATGGCTTTCGTTGTCGTGGGGCATGGATGGGGCATTCCTGGGTCACGCGCGGGTTCCCACGGCCGCTGGCCCCAGGCCCGCCCGGTAACCCTGGAAGCCTTGTCCGTAGGCTATTGAGCTGCGAAAACTCACATCTGACTGTAGCCGGAGGCGGCGACGGCGGCCGGGATGTGGGCCACAGTCGGCCCGCCGCGCCCGGTTCCTGGGGCGCTGCGGGCTGCCTTGATGATCATGTCGGCGGTGGCCTGCGCGGCGCGGTGGGCGGTCTCGGGCAGGACGCTGGTGTAGGTGTCGGCGGTGGTAACGATGCTGGAGTGGCCGAGCATCTGCTGGATGACCTTCAGATCGGTCCGTGAGGCCAGCGCGAGGGTGGCAGCACCGTGGCGCAGGTCATGCAGCCGGATCGGCGGCAGGTCCAGTTCCTTCACCAGGGTCCGGAACCGGTGGGACAGGTACTCAGGCCGGATCGGCCGCCCGTCGGCGTAGGTGAACATCGGCCGTCCTTGCCGCCAGCCTGGGCCGGTGCGGTTGCGGGAGTCGGTGCGGTGCTGCTCGGTGAACTGGTGCTGGAGCAGTTCGAGGGTCTGCTGGACGGCCTGGCCGGCCAGCCGTCGTGTGCCTGCCTCGTCCAGGGCGATGGTGCGGATGCTGGCGCGGCTCTTGGGCGGCCCGCAGTACAGCTCGCCCGGCAGGGCTACGAGCTGCCGACTGATGGTCAGCTCGCGGGCCTCGGAGTCCAGGTCGTCGCGGTCCAGGGCGGCGGCCTCACCGCGGCGCAGGCCGCGCAGTGCGATCAGCCACCACAGCACCGCGAGCCGGTCGTTTTCCACTCCGGTCAGGAAGGTCACCAGCTGCCGCAGCGTCCAGACCGCGACCGGCGGGCGGATGCTGTCCCGCCGCCAGGCCTCGACGCGCTCGACGGTCCAGATGACCGGGTGCGGACGTAGCGGCTTGTCCAGCCGGACCTGGTTCAGCGGGTTGCCGGCGATAAGGCCCTCACGGACGGCGGCGTTCAGCGCTGATCGCAGTGTGGCGCGGACCCTGTCGACGGTGGACGCGGCGATCGGTGTTGCCTTCTTGGTGCGCTGGCGGGCGATCAGGTTGAAGCAGGCCTGCAGGCGCTTGCCGGTGAGGTCGGCGAGGGTGACCCGGCCGATGCTGGGGACGAGGTATCGGTCGATGTGGTCGCGGTAGCAGTGCAAAGTGGACGGGCGCAGGTACGGCTCGGCCTGGGTCAGCCAGTACCGCAGCCACCGTGCCACCGTCCACGCGCCTGCCGCGGCCTGGTCGGCCGGGCCGTCGATGATGGCCTGGCGGGCGGTGGCCGCTGCCTGCCGGGTGGCGAACCCGCCCCGCCGGTAGCGTGCCTTCCTGCCGCCGACGGTGGTGACCTGCACGGCGTAGTACCAGCTGCCGTGACCGGGCTCGGCGAGGTGCGGGCAGTGGCCCGCGAGCTGCCGGCCCGTGCCCGCGTCGGTGCAGCCGCACCGCTTGAACACGATGTCCCCAGTGCCGTTCATGACGTGCCTCCAGGTAAGAGAGAAAGTCCTTGACCTGGACGTTGACCTGCTTTCACCAGCGGAAACCCGCCCGTGGCCCCTGACGGACCGCCGACTGGGCGATGCGGCGGTACCGTGCACTAGCCGCACACCTGAAGGGCGAGGTTCACATCGGCCTGTACCCGCTGCTGGACGGCGACAAGTGCTGCTGGCTGGCCGCTGACTTCGACGGCCCGGACGCGATGCTCGACGCCCTCATGTACGTCAAGGCCGGCCGTGCCCTGCAAGTCCCCGTCGCCCTGGAGGTCTCCCGGTCCGGGGTCGGTGCGCACGCGTGGGTGTTCTTCACTTCCCCGGTCCCGGCCGAGATGGCCCGCCGGCTGGGCGCCGGGCTGCTGCGCGAGGCGATGGCGCTGCGCGGCCGGATGACCCTGGCCAGCTACGACCGGCTGTTCCCGTCCCAGGACCTGCTGCCCGCCGGCGGGGTCGGGAACCTGATCGCCGCGCCGCTGTTCAGGCCCGCGCGCCAGAACGGCGCGACGGTCTTCCTGGACTTGGAGACCCTGGAACCGCGCGAGGACCAGTGGGCTTACCTGTCCACCCTGGGCCGGATGACCCCGCTGGAACTCAGGCGCGCCGCCAGCAGCGCCGGGAAGGTCGCCGTCGCCGCCGAGGTCACCCGGCTCACCGCCGCCTCCTCGACCAAGACCCGGCCGCCCGTCCCGCCGATCCTCAGCACCCGGCTCGCCACCGGCATCCGGCTGGAGCAGGCGGAGCTGACACCGGGGCTGGCCGCGACGCTACGGCACGCGGCGTCGATGCACAATCCGGAGTTCTACGAGCGGCAGCGGATGCGTGCCTCCACCTACAACGTCCCCCGGTTCCTGCACTGCTACCAGGAGACCATCGACGGCGGCCTGGTCCTGCCACGCGGCATGCTGGGCACCGTCACCTCACTCGCCGGGCAAGCCGGAAGCCGCCTGAACATCATCGACCAGCGCTCCCCCGGCACCAGCCAGGACTTCACCTGCACCGCCACGCTGACGCCCGTCCAGCGGGATGCGGTCGCGGAACTCGCCATGCATGACCTAGGAGTACTGGTCGCCCCGCCTGGGGCAGGGAAGACCGTGATGGCCTGCGCGGTCATCGCCGAGCACCAGGTCTCGGCGCTCGTCCTGGTGGACCGCAAGGCCCTGGCTGACCAGTGGCGGGCCCGAATCAGCGAGTTCCTCGGCGTCAAGGCCGGGCAGCTCGGTGGCGGCCGGGCGAAGCTGCGCGGCACCATCGATGTCATCACCTTGCAGACCCTGTCCCGCCGCGGCGACATCGCCGCCCTCACCGCCGGGTACGGCCTGATCGTCGCGGACGAGTGCCACCACGTCCCGGCCGCCGCGTTCGAGGACGCGGTCAGGCAGATCCCGGCGCGGCGATGGCTCGGGCTGACCGCCACCCCGTACCGGCGAGACAAGCTCGATGACCTGATCGGCATGCAGGTCGGCCCGGTCCGGCACACCATCGCCACACCCCGGCAGGCCCCCGACGGCATGCACATGCTGCCCGGCAGCGCCCCTGGCGGGCGGCCGACGCCAGTGCTCCACCTCCATCGGACCGCCTACCGCTATGACGGGGCCGCCAGCCCCACCATGCCAGGCGGGATGAGCGTCATCTACAAGGACCTGATCGCCAGCGAGGAGCGCACCCGCCAAGTCATCGCCGACGTCACTGCGGCCGTCACCAAGGGCAGGAACTGCCTGGTCCTTACCAACTGGACCAGCCACCTGCAGGCAATCGCCGACGCCCTCCGCGCCCTCGGGCACGACCCGGTCACCCTCAAGGGCGGCATGGGCGCAAAGGACCGCGCCACCGCCCTCGCCCGGCTCACCCCCCAGGCCGGCGGGCCGCCCCTACTCGCCGTCGCTACCGGCCCGTACGCCGGGGAAGGGTTCGACTGCCCGCCATTGGACACCCTGTTCCTCGCCGCGCCCGTCGCGAGCAAGGGACGCCTCCTGCAGTACGCCGGGAGGATCCTGCGCCCCTACGACGGCAAGGCCACCGCAGAGGTCCACGACTACCACGACGAGCTCACCGGCGTCCTCGCCTCATCTCTCGCCAAGCGGGCACCCGGCTACACCAGCCTCGGCTTCCCCGACCCCCGCAAGCTCCCCCACACCCCCAGCGCCGGCACGGCGCGCCCAGCCCAGCCGGAAGGACCGGCAGCATGAAGCGGATCGTGGTCAAACCCAGCGGCATGCCATCCGGCCCCACCTACG
>JBEKCN010000564.1:0-3960 GCA_050014855.1 Streptosporangiaceae bacterium
GCGGATCGCTCCCTTGAACGCGCCAGGCTGGCGGCTGACCCAGGCCCGCCGGGAGAGCAGAACACCGACCAGGACGACGATCACGATCAGATCGACGCCCAGTACCGCCAGGAGCGCGATAAGCATGACTCGATTCTTCAGGCGCCAGGCCGCGTCTTGATCATCCTGGGCGGGTAATCCCCGATGATCCGCCGTAACGGTGCGGGGCAGAGGAATACGGTGGGATGCTCAGGCCGGTAGCCCGCCTCGGCCATGGTTTCGGCGAGCCAGCATCTGCTCGTGCCGCGATCGGCGCTGTGCGCGGTGCCGTTGCCCTGGTCACTCGTGCTGGGCCCGGTTGACGAACTGTTCTTTGTCCACGAGCACCCGTTCCAGGGTGCCCGCGCCGATGACGGTGGCTTCATCGTCTGGTGGTCCGGGGGGCGGCTTCTGCCTGGCGATGAACCTGAAGACCAGCCGCCGGCCGTCCACCTCGGTCAATTCGGCCTCGACCACGACCTCTGCCCCGACCGGGCTAGGCCGCTTGTGCTCCAGGGCAGCCGCAGTCCCGACCGAGATCAGGCCCGATTCCAGGCTTGGCCCGATGGCTGCCACCGCCGCCGCCTCGGCGAGCGCGAGCAGCCGGGGAGTGCCAAGCACGGGAACGTCACCACTGCCCAACGCCGTCGCTGTATCAGTGTCCGCGACGACGATCTGTACGAATGAAAGCAGCCCAGGTGCAAGCGCCATCCTCGTACCCTAGCGGCGATGTGTGCCCGGCTTCGCGGTACTGTCAATGATCACCGCGGCTTAGATCTCCCTCCTCGATCAGCCGGGCAGCGGCCGCGGATGGGGCATGGCAGTCAGCGCCCAGCGGGGTTCTCTTCGCGGATCAGGTGGTGAGCCTGCCGGCCAGCAGGCAGACGTCGTCCGCCCGTGGTGCAGCCAGAAGCGCGGACTGGACCGTCGTGCAGGTTTGGTCTGCGGTGAGGCCACGGGTCTGGTGCATAGCGCTGGCGAGTGCGGTGAGACCGTCGGATATGTCTCGGTCGTGGGATTCGATCAGCCCGTCGGTGTAGAGCAGGAGTCCGGTGCCGGGGGGCAGCCGCCGGTGCCCGGTGGTGAAGACGCCGTCGCCAAGAGCGCCGAGCATGGTGCCGGTGGCATCGTCCAGGTAGTCGACTGAGCCAGTAACCGAGGTGCAGACCGGCGGTGGGTGCCCGGCGTTGGCGTAGCTGAGCTCGCCGGTGGCTGGATCGAGCACCGCGTAGATCGCGGTGGCCATCGCATCGGGCAGCAGCTGGCTCAGCGCGGTATTGGCGCGGTGCAGGACGTCGGAGGGGTCGGCTGTGTCGACGGCGTAGGCGCGCAGCATGTTGCGTACCTGACCCATGATCGAAGCCGAGGTGATGTTGTGGCCGGCCACGTCGCCGATAGCAAGCCCCATGCGGTTGCCGGATAGCGGGAAGGCGTCGTACCAGTCGCCGCCGACTTTGATGCCGTCGGTCGCGGGCAGGTACCGCACCGCGAGCTCTAGCCCAGCGATCTCGGGGAGGGTGGCAGGCAAGACAGCGCGCTGCAGGGTCTCGGCCACGGTGTGATCGCGGGCGGACGTCTCGGCGTTGGCCAGACCTGCTGCCATCCGGCGTGCGAGCGTCTCGGCCACCGCAATATCCGTTTCGCCGTAACCAGGCCGTTCCGCGCTGCGGCAGAGGGCGAGCACGCCGAGCGGACGGCCCCCGCCGATAATCGGTGTGGCCAGCAAGTGCTCGGGGTTCAGCCGGTCCAGGATCTCGCGCAGGACCGGGGGAAGGGGGGGCTGGCGGGCGATCCGGCCGGCGACGCCCTGGGAAAGCTGGCTGGCGGCGCTGGCCCAGGCTGCCTGAATGGTCAGGTGGCCGGTCGCGGGAACCCGGTAGTCGCGGAGGTCAGCCACGGTGACCTCACGGAGTGGGTCCCGGTGCGCGATCGAGGTAGCGCAGAGCTCCCCGTCCGCGTCCGGCAGGAACACCACGCAAAGATCGGCGATGCTGCGCACGACCAACTCGGCGGCGCGCTGGAGAAGCTCGTAACGGTCACCGGCGGCAGCCAGGTCACCGGCTCCCAGCAGGAACGAAACCCGTTCCCTGGCTCTTTGCACCTCGTTGTGTGCGGCCTGCTCCCGGGCCAGCAGCTCAGCGCGTTCCTGCTCGGCACGCTGCGGGGCGGTCAGGTCGACAACGTAGGAGGCCCAGCGCAGTGGGTCGCGGCGGGTCACTGCCGCTCCAACGAGGACCGGCACGCGGTGCCCGTCCCGGTGTACGTACTCCTTCTCGAATGGGCGGCAAGCTCCGAACCGCCGCAGCTGTGCTACGGCGTCGTCTTGCCGGTCAGCCCACTCCGGCGGGGTGATCTCCCGCCACGCGATTCCTCCGGCATCCAGGTCATGCCTGGTGTAGCCGATGATTTCCAGGTAGGTGTCGTTGGCGTCGTAGACCCACTTCTCGTCGGCGACCACCATGCCGAGCACGTTCGCTGCGCTCAGCCGACCCATCAGCTCGATGCCTTCCCGGATAGTTGCCTCCGTCCGGCGCTGCTCGGTCAGATCCTTGAATATCGCATATGCCCGCTGAGGCCGACCGTCCCGGTCCCGCGCCTCGGGAACCGCAGTGACCAGCAGCCACCGCAGCTCGCCGGTCTGGCCATGCGGTACGCCCATCAGCACGTCGGTGATCACCTCGCCGGTGCGCAGCGCCGCCGCGACCGGGACCTCCTGGGTTGGGAACGGCGTGCCGTCCTCGCGCACCGCATGCCATCCTGGCGCCGTGGGCCACGTGAGCATGTCGCTCGCGTCGACACCGATCATCTCGCTCGCTGCCGGGTTCGCCGCCGTGATCAGCCCGTCGGCAGCGTAGTAGATAACGCCCAGCGGCAGGGTCTCGAACAGTGTCCGGTAACGCTGCTGCACCGCCGCCAGTTCGGCAGCCAGCGCGTGCTTAGCGAGGCGGGGCTGCGACATTGACGGTGACGCCATCGGCCGATAGCAGCGTATTAGGAGCCGTGCGCTCCCACGGAGCTGAAACAGGTCTCACCGTACCCCCCCAGGTACCACTTACGAGTCGTGGAAACAACTCCCGACCCGTCCCAATAGTGATGCATTGTACCTGGTCAGGTCCATAGCAGTCCGCGCCGTCAGCACTGGTGCAAGCGGATAAGAGCTACCCGCGGCAGATGCAAGCGCGCCTCTTCGCCGTTGACCTGCCGGGCTTCGGAGCATCCGAACGCCGGGAGGACCTGCTGTATCGGCGAGCGATGGGCACGTTCCTGGCCCAGTCATCGCCGAGGCCGATCGGGGCGCGGCGCACCTCGTCGCCCCGGACGTCGGAACCTCGGCCGCCCTGTTCACGCCAGGCACATTCACGGCCGGCTCCGGGACATCGGCGGCGTCCCTCCATGGCCTGCGGAACTAACCTTCCACAACTGCGCCGCGTAGCGGGGTCAGGATGCCGGGGCGACGGTGGCGTCCTGACCCGAGCGAGCCAGGGCTGCCGCGATGAACCCATCTGCCTTCAGGTCCTCGATGAGTGCACGCAGAAACGCCTTGGCCGCCGGTGACCGATCCAGGGTGGTGGCGGCGGCCTGGCGGATCTGCATGAAGCGCGGTTCGGCCAACCGCAACGCCGGGTCGTCGGCGACCAGGCGGGCGAGCGGCTGACGGATGCCCGCCACCGCGTCGAGGTGGTGCTCGCGGAACACATCAACCGCGTCGCCGCCGCGCACGACCTCGGCGTGGGTCAGCGTGCGGGTCAGGTACAGGTCGTAGGCCGAACCCTCCTTGACCCCGATCCGCACTCCCGGGCGATCGATCTCAGCAGCCGTCGTGATCGGTGATCCCGCGGGCACCGCGTAGACGCCTTCGATCAGGACATACGGGGCGGTGAACCACACCTCGGCCTGGCGGGCGGGCTCGATGGCCAGGAAACCGATGTCCGCGGCACCGGT
>JBEKCN010000565.1:0-3960 GCA_050014855.1 Streptosporangiaceae bacterium
CAGCTGCTCCTTGATCTGCATGGCCCGCTCGACGGTCTCGCCGGAGTCGATGCCCCGCGGCCGCTCAATGTCGATACCGAAGTCCTCCAGCACCCGCCCAGGGCGGCTGCTCAGCAGCACCACCCGGTCGCCGAGCCGCACCGCCTCCCGCACCTCGTGGGTGACGAACAGCGCGCTGAAGCCCTGACGGCGCCAGATGCCCTCGAGCAGCTCGTGCAGCAGGTCGCGGGTCATCGCGTCCAGCGCGCCGAACGGCTCGTCCATCAGCAGCACGTCGGCGTCCTGGGCCAGCGCCCGGGCCAGCGCCACCCGCTGCCGCATGCCGCCGGACAGCTCGTGCGGCCGCCTGTCGGCGAACCCGCCGAGGTGGACCGACTGCAGCAGGTCCGTCACCCGCTGCCGCCGCTCGCTGCGGGCCACCCCGTTGGCCCGCAGCGGCAGCTCGACGTTCTGGGCGGCGGTGAACCACGGGAACAGCGCCGGCTCCTGGAACATGAGGGCGACCCGGCGGCCGCCGGTCGCCACCGTCCCGCTGGTCGGTGCCTCCAGGCCGGCCACCAGCGACAGCAAGGTGCTCTTGCCGCAGCCGGACGCACCGATCAGGCAGACGAACTCACCGGGCGCGACCGACAGGGACACCCTGTCGAGGGCCACGGTCGCCGACTTGCCCCGGCCGAACTCCTTGGTGACGTCGGTGATCTGGACGGCTGCGGAGCCTGCTGGGCCGCCGGGCGGGGCGGGGGCCTGCCCGTTGCGTGCGCCCTGGTCCGTGGTGCTCATCGGCTCACCTCATGAATTGACTTGCGGCTCGCCGGCCGCTTGCAGCAACTGGTTGAGCGGCCCCAGGTCGAAGATGCCGCTGAGGCTGGTTGACGTCAGCAGCCCGACAGCCTTGGCCTGCTGCGCGTCCGTCGCCAGCGACGACGCATCCGGGTCGTTGGTGAACGTGATTTCCTTGAAGGCCGCGGGCAGGATGCTGGACTTGATGCCCTTCCCGGTCAGTGCGGCCAGCTCGGTGTTGGCCGAGGTCTGGGCCGCGCTGGTGTCCTTGGCGATGTAGTCGTTGGCCTCGATCTGGCCCTTGAGCAGATCGCTGACGACGGCCGGGTGGGCCTTGAGGAAGCTCTGCGTCACGATCAGAAGAGTCGTCGCGCCCGGCTCGCTGAACAGGACCTTGCCGCCGTCCTTGACCATCTCCACGTCGTAGGGCGACGGCTCGGACGCCCCGGCGATCTGCCCGGACTGGAACTGGAGCACCGCGTCGGAGTTGGGGTTGGTCGGCTTGATCGTGACGTCTCCGCCGCCGGTCGTGGTGGTGGCCAGGCCGTTCTGCTTGAGGTAGTAGCGAATGGCCACGTCCTGGGTGTTCCCCAGGGACGGCGTGTCCACGACCTTGCCCTTGAGGCCGGCGGCGCTGGTGATGCTGGGCTTGACCACGACCGAGGCGCCACCGGTGGCCACGCCGGAGATGATCTTGATGCCCGTGCCGCCCGACTTCTGGAAGGCGTTGATCGCCGGGTTCGGGCCGACGTAGGCCGCGTCCAGCTGCCCGGCCAGGATGGCCGTGGTCTCCTGGGTGCCGCTGTTGTAGACGGTGGTGGTCAGCTTGTTGGAGCCCAGGTTCTTGGTGAAGAAGCCCTTCTGGATACCCACCAGGGCGGGGGCGTGAGTGATGTTGGCGAGCAATCCGAGCCGCAGCGTGACCGGCGCACTGCCCGAGCCGGAGCTACTGGAACCTGACGCGGTGGGTGAACTGGATGATGATGAGCATCCGGCCAGGAAAAGGGCCCCCGCCACGACCGCGCCAACAGTGGCGCCAATTATTGGTCTCCGCATTAGTCTCATTTTCTATCTGATTTATAGATAATGGCTTGGATAGTACTACACGGGGATCAGGGCGGGTCCTCGCCAGCGCCTCACCGGCCGTGCAGGTGCACGTGCAGCCCCCCGCCGTGGGTGACCGCTGCTGGCGGCGGCAGCGGCCGCCGTAGCCACCGTGGCGGCGTCCCGGCACCGTGGCCGCGCCCGGGGCCGCTCAGCCGGCGGAGCCGGTCAGGCGGGCAGGCGGGTGAGCCGGGCGGGCAGGTCAGGCCGGCGGGCAGGCAGGTCAAGCGGGCCGGCGTTCAGTCGCCGCCCTCCTGTTCCACGTTGACGCCCGCTACGGACGGGAACTGCGACAAGCACTGCTCCAGCTTGGCAATCTGGGCGTCGGTCGCCTGGTTGAGGCGGTAGCGGACGTCATAGGTGCCTTCCGTCGCGTTCAGGCTGGTCGGTACCGGTTCGGGGGTCGCGCCCGGCAACCGGGCGCACGCGTCCCGCGCCTTCATCATCGCCTGCTGAGAGGTGGCGGGATGGAAGGTCACGACCAGTTCCTGCTGGCCGAGCGCGGCGTCGAACTTCGCGCACCCGGCCAGTGCCGAGACCGCGACGGCGATCACGACTACCCGACGTAGTGCCCGCATGCGGCCAGCCTATGCGGCCCGCGCACGGTGACGTACCCCGGTACGGTAACCAGCAGGGAGGCAGGAGGAACGGTGGCCGGACGCATAGAGGACTACGCGATCATCGGCGGCATGCAGGCGGCCGCGCTGGTCTGCTCCGACGGCTCGATCGACGGGCTGGTCCGCCGGTACGAGCTGGCCGAAGGGCAGAAGTCATCCGTGGACGGCCTGAGCGGCGGCGAGGGCGCGTTTCTGGGCTGCATCTGGCTGGCCAACGCGCTGCAGCTCACCGGGCAGCCGGACGAGGCCGCCGGGATGTTCGAGCACCTGCTGTCTTTCCGCAATGATGTCGGGCTGCTGAGCGAGGATTACGCCCCCCCGTCATGGGAGGCTGGTTGGCAACACGCCGCGGGCCTTCAGCCACTTCGGCCTCATCCAGACCGCACTCAACATCGAGGATCACGCCTCACATCACCGCCGCAGCCGCCATGGTTCCGGCCAGTGACCTCTGCAGACTGGTAGCACGATGCGATCAGCACGCCACATCCTCATCGTCAACGGCCGCAAGGTGCAGCGGCCGGTGTTCATCATCGGTGCGCCGCACTCCGGTACGCATCTGCTGGCCCGGGCGCTGAAGCGGGCCGATGGCGTGCACCTGACGATCGGCCAGTCCAGCGTGCTGCGGGTGGTCTATGCCTTCGCCCGGCGCCCGTCGATCTACGACGGCCGCGGCGAGGCCGCGGCGTCCGTACTGCGGGACGCGTTCGGCCAGGGCTGGCGTATCACCGCCCACGGCTGCCTGGAGTGCGTACCGGAATGCCGGGAGGCGGCCGGGCTCGGGACGACCACCGGCCCGTGCGCGACCGAACGCGGCCTGCAGCTCTACGGCGACGCCAGCCCGGACCTCGCCTACTGCGCCGAGGCCCTCACGGACGCCTTCCCGGACGCCCGGATCGTGCAGTTCATCCGGGACGGCCGCGACGTGGTGGCGTGCATGCTGCGCGACCCCGCCGTCCTGTCCTGGTTCAAGCCGAGCTTCGCCAACATCGACTCCGAGTTCCCCAACCCCTTCTTCGGGGTGGAAACCGAAGCGGACCGGGACATCTGGACCGACCTGTCGCTGGCCGCCAAGTCCGCGATGCGCTGGCGGGGGGCGGTCCGGCTGGCCGCCCGGCTGCGCCGCAGCCTGCCAGCCGAACAGCTCATCACGGTGCGTTACGAGACGCTGATCGAGCGGCCGGCCGCGACCGCGGCGGCGATCTCCACTTTCGTCGGCGTGCCGCTGGCGCCCGGGCAGATGCGCGAGCTGAAGCAGGCGCCGTCGATCACCGCGGGCGGCTGGCGGCGCGCGCTGTCCCCGGATGAGACCGCCGACGTGGAGAAGGTCGCGGGCGAGGAACTCCGCCGCGTCGGCTACGCCCTGCACAGCGTCCGTTAGTTCAGCGGGGCAACACTGTCTTGGACGGCGAACTGGGTGTGGTACAGCTCGGCGTACAGCCCGTCCGCGGCCAGCAGCTCC
>JBEKCN010000566.1:0-3947 GCA_050014855.1 Streptosporangiaceae bacterium
TCGACGTAGACGCGCGGGGCGAGATCCTCGAGCTCAAGACCACCATCAACACCATGGTCGATCAGCTGTCCTCGTTCGCGGCCGAGGTCACCCGGGTGGCCCGCGAGGTCGGCAGCGAGGGGCGGCTGGGCGGTCAGGCTGAGGTCGAGGGCGTATCCGGCACCTGGAAGCGGCTGACCGAGAACGTCAACGAGCTGGCCGGGAACCTGACCCGGCAGGTCCGCGCGATCGCCCAGGTGACCAGTGCGGTGGCCGCCGGCGACCTGACCGGGTCAATCTCGGTCGAGGCCCAGGGCGAGGTCGCGGAGCTCAAGGACAACATCAACGCCATGGTCCAGTCGCTGCGCGAGACCATCCGGGCGAACCAGCAGCAGGACTGGCTGAAGTCGAACCTGGCCCGCCTGGCCGGCATGATGCAGGGCCACCGGGACCTGGCCGTCGTCGCGGAACTGATCATGGATGAGCTCGCGCCGCTGGTGGGCGCGCAGCACGGCACGTTCTTCCTGTCGGAGATGGCCGATGGGGACACCCGGCTGCGGCTGATCGCCGGCTACGGCCTGCGCACCGACAAGGAGGCGCCGCTGCAGTACCGGCTGGGCCAGTCGCTGATCGGCCAGGTGGCCAAGAGCAAGCGGTCCATCCTCGTGGCGGACCTGCCCGAGGGTTACGTCAAGATCAACTCGGGGCTGGGCGAGGCGTCGCCGTCCAACCTGGCCGTGCTGCCGATCCCGTTCGAGGGCCAGGTGCTGGGCGTGATCGAGCTGGCCTCGTTCACGACGTTCACTCCGGTGCAGACCGACTTCCTGGAGCAGCTCACCGAGACACTCGGCGTCAACGTGAACACGATCGTGGCCAATGCGCGGACCGACACCCTGCTGAACGAGTCGCAGCGGCTGACCGCCGAGCTGCAGGCCCGTTCGGTGGAGCTGCAGGCTCAGCAGGAAGAGCTGCAGCGCTCCAACGCGGACCTGGAGGACAAGGCCGAGCAGCTCGCCCGGCAGAACAGCGACATCGAGACGAAGAACGCCGAGATCGAGCAGGCCCGGCAGGAGATCGAGGAACGCGCCCAGCAGCTGGCGCTGGCCTCGAAGTACAAGTCGCAGTTCCTGGCCAACATGTCGCACGAGTTGCGCACCCCGCTGAACAGCCTGCTCATCCTGGCCCGGCTGCTGGCCCAGAACCCGGGCCGGAATCTCACCGCGAAGCAGGTCGAGTACGCCAACGTCATCCACTCGGCCGGGTCGGACCTGCTCCAGCTGATCAACGACATCCTGGACCTGTCCAAGGTCGAGGCGGGCCGGATGGACATCACCCCCGAACGGTTCACCTTGCGCGCGCTGCTGGAGGACGTCCGGGCCACTTTCCAGCCGCTGACCGCGGAGAAGGGCCTGACCGTCGCGGTCGAGGCTGCCCTCGAAGCGCCCGGGGAGCTGTTCACCGACCGGCAGCGGCTGCGCCAGGTGCTCGGCAACCTGCTGTCCAACGCGGTCAAGTTCACCCCCCGGGGCCAGGTCCTGCTGCGGGTCACCCCGAGTGGGAAGGTGGCCCCGGACGGAAGTTCCATGGTGGCGTTCTCGGTCACCGACACCGGCATTGGCATCGCCCCGGAGAACCTGGACGCGATCTTCGGGGCGTTCCAGCAGGGCGACGGCACGCTCAGCCGCCGCTACGGTGGCACCGGGCTGGGGCTGTCGATCGCCCGCGAGGTCGGCGCGCTGCTCGGCGGGGACATTACGGCCGAAAGCGCCCTGGGCCAGGGCAGCACCTTTACCCTGCATGTCCCGGGCTCATTGCCCGGCGCGGTAGAGGCGATCGAGACCCAGGAGCCGCAAGCCCAGGGATCGCTGGATGGCCAGATTCCTCTAGCCCAGAAGTCCCCCCAGGACCGTCAGCCCCCCCAGCCCCGCCAGGCTCAGCGGTCCCCGGAGTCTCCAGGCGGTGGCAGTACCGCCGCGGCCGGCGGTGCCGTTGTGGGTGACCTGCTCGTGCTGGAGAACGCGCGGGGTGGCCTGCTGACGCTGCTCGCCTACAGCGCCGTCTCGGACCTGGCCGACCTGAACGCTCCGGTCCGGGTGCAGACGACCGTCAGCCCGGACGAGGCCATCGAGGCGCTGCGGTCGGTCCCGCACCGGTGCGTGGTCCTCGATCTCGGCATGCCCGACGCGGCGGCGTTCGCGTTCCTGGAGCAGCTGCAGGACGAACCGGGCCTGGCCGGCCTGCCCGTACTTGCGCACGCCCGGGACAATCTGGACAGCGCGCAGGCGCGGCTGGCCCGGCTGCGGTTCGGCAACCGGTCGCTGGAGCTGGTGCCCTCACTCGACGAGCTGCGCCAGCGGATCACCGTGCACCTGTCCGCCGTGCCCCGCGGCCAGATCCGCCCGCTGCCGGTCCGCGCCCCGGAAGGCGCGGTCGCGAATGGTGTCGAGCCGCACCGGCACGACGCTCTGCGCGGGAAGAAGGTCCTGGTCATCGACGACGACGCCCGCAACGTTTTCGCGATCACCAGCACGCTGGAGCAGCAGGGGATCACGGTGCTGCGGGCGCCAGACGGCCGCCAGGGCATCAGCGCCCTGCTCGCCGACGACGGCGTGGATCTCATCTTGATGGATGTGATGATGCCGGAGATGGACGGCCACGCGACGATGGCCGTCATCCGGGACATGCCCCGCTTCGCCGGCCTGCCAATCATCGCGGTCACGGCGCGGGCCATGCAGGGCGACCGGCAGAAGAGCCTGGACGCGGGCGCCAGCGACTACGTGACCAAGCCCGTCGACACCGAGGAGCTGCTGACCTGCATGGAGCGCTGGCTGGCCGTCGGCGACCAGATGTCCGGACCCTGACCAGCTGGCTGGACCCTGACCAGCTGGCCGGCGGCTCAGCGTTCCGGCGCCGGGGGGATCTCAGCCGGGGTCCGGGTCGCGTCGTGCCCCGCCTTCCGGGCGAGCTCGCCGAAGGCCACGGCGTCGTAGATCGCCGCGCCGCCGGGATCGTTGTTGAAGTACACGTACACGTCGTCCGGGCCGGCCCACTCGGCGGCCAGCCGTTCTGCCCATTTCCGCAGGTCGGCGCGACGGTACCGGGGCCATGGGTTTGCTGTGCCCTCGTGCAGCCGCAGGTAGCCCCAGTCCGTGGTGTGCCACAGCGGACCCGTCGGCAACCCGTCCCGGTCGGCCCACACCAGCGCGGCCTCCCGGTCGGTCAGCACTTTCCGCATCTCGTCGGTCCAGCATGACTCGTGCCGCATCTCCACCGCGATCCGGAGCCGGGACGGCCCGGTACGGCGGAATTCAGCCAGCGTCTCGTCCAGCAGCCCCGGGTCGCCTTTCCACGTCGGCGGCAGCTGCAGCAGGACCGGCCCGAGTTTGGTGCCCAGCCCGGCCGCCGCGCCGAGCAGCCGGCTCACCGGCTCGGCCGGCTCCTTCAGCCGCCGGATGTGGGTGAGGTAACGGCTGGCCTTGACCGCCATGACGAACCCGGCCGGGGTCCGTTCCGCCCAGGAGGTAAAGGTCTCCCGCGATGGCAGCCGGTAGAACGCGTTGTTGTTCTCCACCGTGGCGAACTGGTCCGCGTAAAACTTTAGCCACAGCCGCTGCGGGACGCCCGCCGGATACAGCACTCCGCGCCAGTCCCGGTACTGCCACCCCGACGTCCCGATCAGCCACGCCATTCCCTCACCCTAGACACCGTTCCTGGTCGCCTAGCAGGAGCGGGGTCCTGCTAGGTGGGTGGCCCCGGACGGTCTTGGGCCGCCTGGTCGCCTGCCGTGGTCTGTCGGGGCCTTCTGGTCTTAATGCCTGGTGGCTGCCGTGGGTCCATCCAGGTGGCGGGTTTCCTGGTTGTGGTTCCGGTCTTGGGGTGGTCCCGTGGCGTGCCTGGGTTGACTTTGCCGTTTCGGGCGCAGCCGCATCCTCTGGTGCGGGCAGGTTCCCTGGCGCACGCCGGCGGGC
>JBEKCN010000567.1:0-3947 GCA_050014855.1 Streptosporangiaceae bacterium
GAACCACACCTGGCTGATCGTCTCCTATTGCGTCGTCGGGGTGATGGCAGTGATCGCGCTCGGCGTGCTTGAACCAGCCAACATCACCGTCCTCGTGGAGATGCGCAAGTCGAGGCCGGACGGGGCGGTCATCGCCCTGTTGATGAAGCGATTCCTCTATACCGCCGGGATCACCGGCTTGATGCAAGTTGCGACCCTCATCATCATGACCAGGGTGGCGACCCAATGAGCGGCGAGCTGGCCGCGGCGGCGGCGCCGACGATCCACCGGCGCTTTCCTCCGGTAGCCGAACTGACCATCGGCTCCCTGGCCTTGGTGGTCATCGGTGGGATCCTCTTGGCGTCGTATGTCCCTCGCCGACCGCCTCTCGATGTGCCGACCGCTCTCGCGGTCATCAGCGCAGCGCTGCTCCTCACGACCGCCTTCCTCCTGTCCAGGCTGCAAATGTTCGCGTGGGAACGGTTTTTCTTTGTCTTCCGGTGGGCGCTGCTGGCCTACGTCATCTCGGCCGGGATGATCGGCTTCGCGTTCATCCATGATCACACCCGGGGCGCTCCGCTGGTTCTGCTGGTGGTGATGCTCGTGATCTTCGCGCTCGATGTGCCGCTCATCATCGCTTTTACGGTGGCGCGCTACTCCTCACCCCCACACTCTGCGAGCTGACGGTCCGCTCACAAGTCTTTCTAGTGGCGCATATTGCCGCGCCGCCTGATCCGGGTCTCCCGCACCAGGCGGCGCGGCCGTGTATCCGTGAGCGACCGTGGATCCCCTTGGTTCACTGTCCGATCGGGCACGCTTTGGCCACGCATTACGAGCCTGTCCCGTGCATTGCTCACGGGTTGAAGGTCTGTGTCTACGTTGGGGTTTGCAAGGTGCTGTGCGTGCCGGGCAAAAGCGCCCGCCGCCGGGGGTACGGATCCTGCGATCCACAATAAGTCGGGGATACCACGGACCCGAGCCGATCGAGGGCCACGGGCCACATCGCTACACATTCCAAGTCTTCGCCCTCTCAAGCGAAGTCAGCACCACCCCTGATGCGGCGAGACTTGATCGAGTTAGGCCCCGTGCCCTGCTGTCATCCCTCTCCGTACCGGTGATCGCCAGAGGTCGGCTGACCGGCGATTACGAACGTTGAGTCCCACGGCTGAGATCACCGTGATCCTCTCGGCCTGCATAGCCTGATCCGGTGGACGACGACAGCCTTGCCCAGGGGCCCAGTTTCGTTCAGCGCACTCTGTCGTCCCTCCGATGCCGGAACTTCCGCCTGTTCTTCATCGGCCAAACAATCTCCCAGACCGGCAACTGGCTGACCAATGTTGCTCTAACCCTCCTCATCCTGCACCGCACCGGAAGCGGCGTGGCTCTTGGCTTGCTGGTGGCGTGCCAGTACGGCCCGATCCTGCTGCTGTCTGCCTGGGCAGGTGTGATCGTCGATCGATCAAGTAAGCGCAACCTCCTCTATGTCACGCAGGCGCTCGAGATGTGCGAATCGTTGGCGCTCGCGGCGCTGGCATTCATGCACAACGCACCGCTCGCCGCTTTCTACGGCATCGCCGTGGCAGGAGGTACTTTGCTGGCGTTGGACAACCCGGTCCGGCGGTCGTTCGTCAACGAAATGGTGCCGACCGACGAGATACCCAACGCCGTGACGCTCTACAGCGCCATGAACAGCATGGCTCGCATCGCGGGACCCGCCATCGCCGGCCTGCTCATCGTGACGGTCGGCTACGGCTGGTGCTTCACGGCTGACGCCATATCGTACGCGGCGGTCCTCACCGCACTCGCCATGATGCGCTCGGCCGAGCTGCACCGGCTGCCGGTGACGCCTCGTGGGGCCGGACAGGTCCGGGCCGGACTCAAGTACATCTTCGGCGTGCCAGACCTCTGGATCACCTTTGTCATGCTCCTGCTCATCGGAATATTGAGCTACAACTTCGCAGTCGTATTCCCCCTCTTCGTCGAGAAGGGACTCCACGGCGGCAATGGCACCTACACCCTCGTCTACTCGGCCTTCAGCGCAGGCGGCCTAGTCGGGGCGCTGCTCGTCGCCAGGCGTTCCACCGTCACCATCCGGACGGTGGCGGTCGGTGCCGCGGGGCTCGGGGCGGCCATGCTTGTCCTCTCAGCCGTCCCCAGCGTCGCCCTCGCCTTCTTGGTGGTGACCCTGGTTGGCGCCGCCAGCGTCGCCTACATGACGGCGACGACGTCCATTGCCCAGCTCCGAACGGAGCCGCACATGATCGGGCGGGTCCTTGCTCTACAAACCGTTCTCCTTGTCGGCACCGCACCGATCGGCGGACCAATCGTCGGGGCGATCGCCGACGCGGTCGGCGTCCGCGCCCCAGTCCTCATCGGCGGGGTCGCCGCTCTGGCCGCGGCAGCCTTTGGCGTGCTCGCCGCCCGTCGTGTGGACGCGCGTCGGGGTCACGCCATGGAGCAAGACTGACGCTCCGTTGCCGACTCGCACAATGCTCAGAGGGCGGCCTGATCGCCAGACCTTCCCAGACCGCCCCTAGCGGCCCGAGTTTGTTGTTCAAACGATCGATTTTCCGCGATACGGCGCGTTCAACAGGTTCAGGAACGACCGCCGGGTGTTGGGTGACAACGATTAGCAAGCGCCGGCCTGGCCGGTTCGCGCGCATATGGCGTGACTGTACGCCTCGCCCCGCAACCCGACAGGGAGAAGTAAGCGCGATGGCCAATTGACCTCATACCGGAAGACCTTCGCGAACTGGACCTAATCACCACCTCGATCCGCGCGCACGGAGCCAGGGGAACCGGCCGCGAAAGTTACAGCTAAATCCTCAACGGGACGACGCGCCTCGGCTGGGGGACTCGCTTATGTGCAAAGCCGACAAGTTTCCGCACACCGCCCCACCCGACGGACGCTGTCCGCGATATGCCCCCTGCGTGCCGCCCGTGCCGGAACGCGGCAAGACCGCATGGCAGTCCCGCTGCTTTCCCCAGCCGGGGAGAGCAGTGGGACTGATCGTCAGCGGCACACCAAGTTCCCGGCTCTCCTGCCCAGGTGCTCAGCTGTTGGCGGCCATGGGAAAGTCCGGTGTTCGACACCGGAGCGCGCCGTGACGGACCGCGCGCCGTGACTCAGGAGTTCTGGGCGTTGCGCCAGGCGATCCAGTCGCGGAGCCTGGACAGGTCGTAGTCGGGGCCGCCGACGCCGACCGTGAACAGCGAGACGCCGAGGGAACGTAGCGTCGGGCCGAGCTCGTCCGGGCTGCCGTTCACGCCCACGGAGATCTCGATCTCAGCCGGGTCGCGGCCGACATCGGTGCTGTGCTGCTGCAGGATGCCGACCTTGCGCTCGAGGGCTTCGGGGTCGCCGAAGCTGTGCCAGATGTCGGCGTGCTTGGCGACGAGCCGCAGCGTCTTCTTCTCGCCACCGCCGCCGATGAGCACCGGGATCTTGCGCGTGGGCGGCGGGTTCAGCTTGCTCAGCCGCGACTCGATCCGCGGTAGTGCCTCGGCCAGGTCGTTGAGCCGGCCGCCTGCGGTGCCGAACTCGTAGCCGTACTCGGCATAGTCCTTCTCGAACCAGCCAGAGCCGATGCCGAGGATGAGCCGGCCGTCGCTGATGTGGTCGACGGTGCGCGCCATGTCGGCGAGCAGTTCCGGGTTGCGGTAGCTGTTGCACGTCACGAGCGCGCCGATCTCGACCCGCGAGGTCGACTCCGCCCACGCGCCGAGCATCGTCCAGCACTCGAAGTGCTGACCGTCCGGATCACCATACAGGGGATAGAAGTGATCCCAGTTGAAGACGATGTCGGCGCCGAGCTCCTCCGCTTCAGCGGCGGTGCTGCGGATCTTCTTGTAGGCGGCGTGCTGCGGTTGCAGTTGCAGGCCCACACGGACGGGCCGGCTTACGGAAGCTGTCACGGTTCTCCAGCGTAACCCGTGGGATTTAGGACAAGGCATCGAAATCTCCAGGC
>JBEKCN010000568.1:0-3943 GCA_050014855.1 Streptosporangiaceae bacterium
GGGGTGACTCGATCTCGGCCAGGGCCTGCCCGTAGGCGAGGGTCATGAGCTTGGCCACGCTGTCGTGCGCGCCGAGCGGGGCGGCGGAGTCGGCGCGAATGCTCGCGCAGGTCGCCTCCAGCTCACCCGGCCTGGCCTCCGGGCCGATGATGCACGGTGCGATCGCGATCCGGCCCACGCCCATCTGCCGGAGCTGCGCGGCGGCTTCCCCGATGCTCGGGCGACCGTCCAGTGCCGCGGCGAAGACGGGCAGGGCGAGCCGGGCCGCCAGCAGGACCGAGGTCGGGATCGCGGCCGCCGCTGCCTGGTCACCGCCGACCGTGGCCACGATGATGCCATCGGCCGAGGTGGGAATGCTGAACATGCGAACCCGGTCGGCCCGCGCGAGGTGCGCGTCGGCGAGCCGGATGTGCAGCGCTTCGGCGAACGTCAGGTTCACGTTGAACGGCTCGGCGATGTAAGCGTTCACGTTGCTCTGGGTGACGGCGTAGCGGATCGCATCGGTCACGGCCGGGAAGGGCAGAGCCAGTAGCGGCACTACGATCGCGGCGGGGCCGTCCGTCGGGCGCATGGTCGCGGCGCTGGCCAGGACGGCCGGCAGGCCGGCCGGGTCCTCCCAGGACGCGCCGACCCGGGCCATCCGGACGTCGAGACTGGGGTTGTCCACCCGGACGATCGACGTGACCGCAGCGGCCACGTCATAAGGGCCGGACTGCCCGGCTACGGCCAGCACGAGAGCCGGCGCCTCCGGCGGCAGGCCGTCAGGCACCGGCCGCCGATGACGCCCGGCCGAGGCACTCGGCCTCGGCGCCGGGTCGCGCGGCGGTGCCGGCGTATGGGCAGGCGCCGACCTCGACGTCGGTTGGCGCTTCGGCAGCCCGGTGACTGGTTCCCGCAGATCGGCCACATCGTGAGCGTAGTCGCGCACGCTCTGGCATGCCCGGAAAGCCGCGAAACCCGACAGTAGGTAGTTTGCCCGGCGGTGCCGCCTGGGCAACCAGCACCGACACCACCGGGGACGCCGCGCGGGCGATCAGGCAGCGGGTAAGTGAAACGAATCATCCACAGGGGTTCTGGGCTGCGGTCCGGCCGCCCGGCACATTTCCCGCCGCACCGCCCGCGGGCCCGGGGCTGCCCGCGGACCCCTGGTCTGGCGTGGACGCGCCGCCGGCCGGGGCGGAGTTGCCGGGCTGGGCGGTGCGACTGGACGCGGAACTGGACGTCCCGGACGGGCCGGGCGTGGCCAGGCTCTGGTCGTTGGCCAGGTCCTGGAAGAGCTGGCTGGCCGCCTGGCTGTCCCACTGCACCGCGAGTTCGCCGGTCGGGGTCTGGTAATCGACGTTGGCCAGCGGCACGGTCATGAACGTCACGTCGCCCGCCGTGATGCCGCGCATCTGGTCCGCGAGAGCCGACACGTTCAGGCCCTGGTTCACGGTCAGCGCCGACAGGGCCGCGTTGATGAACCGGGACAGCCGGATCGGGTTGGCCAGCAGGCCCGAATGGGTGGCCTCGCTGAGGGCCGAGGACAGCAGGCGCTGCTGATCCTGGATGCGGGCCAGATCGGACGTGGCGAAGGAATGCCGGTCGCGGGCGTAGGCCAGGGCCGTGATGCCGTTGACGTGGTGCATGCCTGCGGACAGGTCCAGCCCGCTGTAGGGATCGTCCAGCGGCTGCGGCAGGCAGATGTTCACCCCGCCTAGCGCGTCGATGACCTTGACGAAGCCCAGGAAGTCGACCTCGACGTAGTCGTTGATGGTCAGTCCGGTGGCCTGCTCCACCGTCTGCACCATCAGCATGGCGCCGCCCAGCCCGTACGCGGCGTTGATCTTATTCATCCCGTGCCCGGGGACGTTCACCCACGAATCCCGGGGGATGCTGACTACGGTCACCCGGGAGCGGTCCGCCGACACGTGCACGAGCATCAGCGTGTCGGAGTTGGAGCTGACGTCGTTGCCGACGTGCAGCACGACCTCCTCGTGATGGGTAAGGCCGGTCCGCGGATCCAGGCCGGCCACCAGGATGTTCAGCGGCCCGGTCGAGGCGGAGTTAGCGGTGCCTGCGTCCACCCGCTTGATGTGGCCGTTGATATACCCGGTGAGGGCCCACGCACCGCCCGAGACGGCCAGGATGAGCGCGGACATGACCCCGCAGACGGTCAGCAGCGCCCGCTCCCGGCGGGCCCCCCGGCCCGCGATGACGCGGGCGGCCAGCCGGGCCTGCGCATCCGAGCGAAGATACGGCTCCGGCGGCGGCCGGGGGACCACCCCCGGTTCCTCCTGCTGCCCGTCCGTCATGGCCCCTCCCATACCGGCCCATAGCCAGGCTATCCCTGCCCTGTCCGGTTGCCCGGCTGCCTACCCAACCCTGTCCGGTTGCCCGGCTGCGTATCCCGGCCCCTCGGGTTGCCCGGCTGCGGCGCCGGTCGTGCAGCCAGCCATTTGGCGCCCCCGGACTGGTCTCTCTGTCGTTTCCCGGCTATAGTTACTAGCGAGTAGCTTGTCACTGGCCGACGGGGCCGGGCAGGCGCGACCGAACGGATGCCAGGGGTCTACGTGAGCCATTACAAGAGCAATCTCCGCGACATCGAGTTCAACCTGTTCGAAGTGCTGCGCCGCCAGGACGTCATGGGCGCCGAGCCGTACGGGGAGTTTGACGAGGAGACCGCGCGCGGAATCCTGAACGAGGTCAACCGGCTGGCCATTGGGCCGCTCGCCGAGTCCTTCGTCGACGGCGACCGCAATCCGCCCGTGTTCGATCCGGCGGACGGCACCGTCACGCTGCCCGAATCGTTCCGGCGGTCCTTTCGCGCCTACATGGACGCCGAATGGTTCCGCCTCGACCTGCCCACCGAGATCGGCGGCTCGGGTGCCCCGCGCTCGCTGTACTGGGCGGTGGCCGAGCTGATTCTGGGCTCGAACCCGGCGGTCTGGATGTACTCCAGCGGCCCGGCGTTCGCCCACCTCCTGTGGGACATCGGCACCCCCGAGCAGAAGCGCTTCGCGGAGCAGGCGATCGAGCGCAAGTGGGGCTCGACCATGGTGCTGACCGAGCCGGACGCCGGCTCCGACGTGGGCGCCGGGCGAACGCGGGCGACCGAGCAGCCGGACGGCACCTGGCACATCGAGGGCGTCAAGCGCTTCATCACCAGCGGCGAGCAGGACATGACGGAGAACATCTTCCACCTGGTGCTGGCGCGGCCCGATGGGGCGGGACCCGGCACCAAGGGGCTGTCGATGTTCCTCGTGCCCAAGTACTTCGTCAACGAGGACGGCTCACCTGGTGAGCGCAACGGCGTCCGGGTCACCAACGTCGAGCACAAGATGGGCCTGAAGGCCTCCACCACCTGCGAGATGACCTTCGGCGGCGACCGGCCCGCGGTTGGCACCCTGGTCGGCCGCGTGCACGACGGCATCCGGCAGATGTTCAAGGTCATCGAGCACGCGCGGATGGTCATCGGCGTCAAGGCCATCGGCACGCTGTCCACCGGCTACCTCAATGCGCTGGAGTACGCCAAGAACCGGTTCCAGGGGGCCGACCTCACCCAGATGCTCGACAAGACGGCGCCACGGGTCACGATCACCCACCACCCGGACGTACGCCGCATGCTGATGCTGCAGAAGGCGTACGCGGAGGGCATGCGGGCGCTGGTCCTGTACATGGCCACGATCCAGGACACCCTGCAGACCGCGGCGGCCGCAGGCCGCACCGATCCGCACCACACGGCGCTGAACGACCTGCTGCTGCCGGTGGTCAAGGGCCTGGGTTCCGAGCGCGCCTACGAGATGCTCGCGCTGTCGCTGCAGACCCTAGGCGGATCGGGCTTCCTGCAGGACTACCCGATCGAGCAGTACATCCGGGACGCCAAGATCGACAGCCTGTACGAGGGCACCACCGGCATCCAGGGCCAGGACCTGTACTTCCGCAAGATCGTCCGGGACGGCGG
>JBEKCN010000569.1:0-3940 GCA_050014855.1 Streptosporangiaceae bacterium
TGGCGGTGGCGATGACGTCGATCCGCTTATCGACGCCGTCGCCGCCGGTTGCCTGGGCGCCGAGCACCCGCCCATCGGGGGCGAAGAGCAGCTTCAGGTGCAGCGGACGGGCACCGGGATAGTACCCGGCGTGGTTGTTCGGGTGCAGGTGCACGGCGTGGTGCGGGATCCCGGCCGCGCACAGCGCCTTCTCGCCAGGGCCAGTGGTGGCGGCGACGGTGCCGAAGACACGCACGATGGCCGTGCCGAGGACGGGTGAGCGCCGTCCGCCACGGCCGAACAGGTGGTCAGCGGCCGCGCGGCCCTGCCGGCTGGCCGGCCCGGCCAGCGGCACCAGGGCCGGGCGGCCGGTGACGGCGTCGGCGACCTCGATCGCGTCACCCACGCCGTAGATGGACGGCACCGAGGTCCGCAGGTGCTCGTCGACGAGCAGGGCGCCGCGGTTGCCCAGCGCGAGCCCGGCGGCCGCGGCGAGTGAGGTCTCCGGGCGGACTCCGGCGGCGAGCAGGACCAGGTCGGCGGGGACCTGGGATCCGTCCGACAGGCTCGCGGTGACGGTGCCGCTGCCCGCCTCCCGCAGTGCCGTGACCGACGTGCCCAGCCGCACCTCGACGCCGGCGCGGAGCAGTTCCAGTTCGATGCTGCGCGCCATCTCCGGGTCCAGGGCCGGCATGACCTGCCCGGCCAGCTCGACAAGCGTGACCGCCAGGCCGCGGTGCCGCAGCGCCTCGGCCGACTCCAGGCCGATGAACCCGGCACCAATGATCACTGCCCGGCGGGCGCCGCCGTCCACCAGCTCACGCAAGACGTCCACATCGGGAACGGTGCGCAGCACCCGGACCGCGGGCAGGCCGGCTCCCGGGATCGGCGGGATGACCGGCGCGGCCCCGGTGGACAGCACCAGCACGTCATAGGCCTCGTGGTAGTCCCGGCCGGTCGCGCGCTCACGGACGGCGACGGTGCGCCCGGCCGGGTCGATGGCGATCACTTCGTGGCCGGTGCGCACGTCCAGCGCCAGGCTCTTGGCCAGCGACTGCGGGGTATGCAGGAGGAGGGCATCCCGGTCACCGATCTCGCCGCCCAGGTGATAGGGCAGGCCGCAGTTCGCATACGAGACGTAGGGGTCCCGCTCGAGCACCACGATCTTCGCGTCCTCGGCGAGGCGGCGGGCCCGCGCCGCGAAGCTCATGCCTCCAGCGACCCCGCCGACCACGACAATCTTCATCTGCGCGCCCCCATCTTCTTAGCGTCACGCGCTCGCGGCCTGCCCGCCGTTGAGGCTGGTTCTAGCGGACAGGTGCAGCGGTTCTCGGGCGGGACCCCGGCGAGGGCCTGCTCCACATGCTGGCCGCAGCCAGTCCAGGTGATCTTCTTGCAGCGGTCGCAGACAGCCGGGCTGCACATGGGTACTCCTAACGCTCGGTAATAATTTCAAGTATACCCCCTGGGGTATTTAGATTCAGGCTTGGCGGCTGTGACACCGCGCACGCCCCGATGCGGGCACGCGGCCCGGTCAGGTGAAAATGATCTGGCCTCCGGCCGGGAGGGCATAGAGCACGCCCAGGATCACGATTCTCTTCACATGATCATCCCGGGGCTTGGGGGCTGGCTGGCGGGAGAGGCGTTTGGCCTGCGCCCGGGTGACCATCAGCGGCGGGCGGAGCAGGTCGCGCCCGGATAGCCTCGGGCAGAGGATGCCGCTTTGCGGGGTGACGGCTAGGAGGCTGCCGATGGAACAGATGCTGGCCGCTGGCCTGCCGCAGGTGGTGACGCTGGGCGGGACAGCGCTGCCGCTGGCCGGCCGGGCCCGGGTGTACGCATGCGGCATCACTCCCTACGACGTCACCCACCTGGGCCATGCGGCGACGTTCGTCTGGGTCGACACGCTGGCCCGCGTGCTGCACGCGGACCGCACCGAGGTGATCGTGTGCCGCAATGTGACCGACGTTGACGATGTCCTGCTGGCCGCCGCGGGCCGGTCCGGTTCCCGCTTCGACGAGTTCGCCGCCATCCAGCAGTTTTACTTCGACCAGGACATGACCGCGCTCGGCGTCCAGCAGCCGGCCGTGCAGCCCCGGGCGCACGCCTACATCGGGCAGGTGATCGCGCTGGCGACCGGGCTGCTGGCCCGCGACGCGGCCTATCAGCGGGACGGTCATGTCTACTTCCGGGGGGCCGCCGCCGCGGCGGGATTGGACCGTCCGGTGGCGCTCCGGCTGGCCGCGGAATACGGTGACCGCCCGGACGATCCGGGCAAGGATAACCCGTTCGACGTGGCCGTGTGGCAGCCTTCGTACGGGGATCAGCCTGCATGGCAGAGCCCGTGGGGGCCCGGCCGCCCGGGCTGGCATGCCGAGTGCGCGGCGATGGCACTGCACACGTTCGGCCCGGCCGTCGACGTCCACGCCGGTGGCGGCGATCTGCGTTTCCCGCACCACGCCTACCAGGCTGCCATCGCCGAGGCGTTCACGGCGGTCACCCCGTTCGCCCGCGCGCGGCTCCAGGTCGGCGTGGTCGGTGTCGCAGGGGCCAAGATGGCCAAATCGGCTGGCAACCTTGTCCTGGTCAGCGACCTTCTCAAGGTCTACCCCGCGGCGGCTGTCCGGCTGCTGATCCTGGACCGCCAGTGGGACCAGGACTGGGACTACAACCAGGCCAGCCTGGACGAGGCGGCAGCACGGCTGGAGCGGCTGCAGGCCGCGGCCGGACGCCCTGACCACGCCGCGGCGGGTTCTGGTGCTGCGGTGGCCGCCGTCCGGGCCGCACTGGCCAGTGACCTCGACGTTCCAGCCGCGCTCCGTATCGCCGAAGACAACGGCGGCCAGGCCGCCCGCGTCCTCGGCTCCCTCCTGGGACTGTGGTGAGCGGCGCGGCCAGCGCACAGAAGCCAGCCGATTGCCCGCACCGGCCGATCGCTGCCCCCAGCCCAGGACACGGTCGGCCAGGGTATACCCGGGCGGGTATACCCTGGCCGCTGGGCCCAGGACAGCGGCGTCGTGCTGGATGTGCGGCAGGGGATTCACGGCAGAGTGATCAGCGGATAGGCGGCCAGGGTGGACAGCCAGGAATGGGACCAGCGTTACGCCGGCACCGGGCTGGTGTGGACGGCTGAGCCGAACCGGTTCGTTGTGGCTGAACTGCAGGACCTGGCGCCGGGGCGGGCGCTGGACGTCGCGGCCGGTGAGGGGCGCAACGCGGTGTGGCTGGCGGCCCGGGGCTGGCAGGTGACCGCGGTGGATTTTTCCGCCGCCGGGCTGGACAAGGGCCGGCGGCTGGCCCAGGCGCGCGGTGTCGGCATCGACTGGGTGCACGCCGACGTCCGCGACTATCAGCCCGAAGCAGGCTCCTTCCAGCTCGTGCTCGTCGCCTACCTGCAGCTTCGCGAGGCTGAGCTGGACGGCGTGCTGCGCCGGGCCGCAACGGCGCTCGCGCCCGGTGGCGTGCTGCTGGTGGTGGGCCACGACGTGGCGAACCTGACCGAAGGTACCGGCGGCCCGCCGGACCCGGCTGTCCTGTACACGCCCGAATCCATCACGCGCTCCCTCCCGGGACTCACCGTGGTGCGGGCCGAGCGAGTCCGGCGTCCTGTCGCCACCGCTGGCGGCCACCGCGAGGCGGTGGACACCCTGGTCCGCGCTGTCCGGACCGACCACGGCACGTGAGAGTCCCGTGACGAGCCGCCGTGCCGGCTGCTCAGCGGTGGCTGGGTGATGACTGAGGTTTCCCGCCGCGACGCTCGGCGTGTGGCTGGTCCTGGTGATCCTGGGCTGCGGGGTGTTCGAACTGGCGATGCAGCTGTTCGCCGGACGCCGTGACGCCGCTCCGCTGCCCGGCGTGATGCTGGCCCCCATCGTGGCGGCGGGAGCAATCGGCGGCGGAGTCCTGCTGTCGGTGGCCTGGGTCGCGCTGAAGGTCGGGGCGCTTTCATTCGGCGGCGGGT
>JBEKCN010000570.1:0-3935 GCA_050014855.1 Streptosporangiaceae bacterium
CACCATCCATCCCATCCTCGCCCGCCTCGAGGGCCTCGGCTGGCTCGAATCCCGGTGGGAGGCCGCCGTGCCGACCGAGGAAGGGCGGCCACGGCGCCGCTACTACGAGCTCACAAGAGACGGCGCTGAGCGGGCCCGCATCGCCCTAGCCCAGGCCACCACCTCCACTAGCACCCTCGACCTGAACCCCCGACCCGCCGGCGGCCTCATATGAACGCCACCGATCTGGACCTCGCCCGCCGCATCCCGCGTGCGCTCAACCGTGCTAGCGATCTCACCAACGCTCTCGCCGCCGACCTCAAACACGTCGGCGACCTGGACGTTGTCTGCGCCGGCGCCAGAACTCTCGCTCGTAACCTTGATTACACCGTCGCCCGAGCCATCAACCGCTCTAATGGGCCTGCCCCAGACCTCAATCGTGCCAGCGACCTCGCCTACAACCTCACTCGCGACCTTGCTAACACCCGCGACCTACTTTTCGCGAGTGAACTCAACTACGTCCACGACATGGCCGCCGCGCGCGCCTACGCCGACGAGATCGTCCGCCTCGTCGCCCGGGCCGACACCCGTGCCCGTTCGGTCGCTGCCGCCCGGCCCCGTCCCGGTGACCTAGCTCGCAGCCGTCCCGGTGACGGTGACATCAACCAACTCCACGACCCCGCCCTAACCGTCGCCCGGGGACAACGCGGAATAGAGCACGTTGCGCCCTCGGCAGGCTTTCTCTTGAGTGTGACTGCCCGACTACTTCCTGCTGGCGACCGTGCCTTCTTCTCCGAGGAGTTCCTGTCTGAGCTGTGGGAGGTTGCCCATGCCGGGACTGGCCGTCTTGGGCAGCTAGCGTACTCAGCCCGGCAGCTCGGGCGGGCCTGGAGTCTACGGGCGGAGCTGCAGGGCCCGCACAGGCGCCGGGCGGTGCCGTGATAGGCGCGCTGCGGGCGGCGAGGAAGGCGGCAGTGGCCGCGGTCCCGGCGGCGCAGCTGGCCCGGCTGGGCCTGCCAGCGCTGATCGCGATATGCGCGCTGGCCGTGCTGGTGCTAACGGCAGGGTGCTGGATTCTGGGCAGTGACGACAGGGCCGACCGGGCGGCGAAGGTGCTGGGGGCCTGGCGCGGGACGCCCACCGGGGCCACGGGCGCTGACCCTGCCCCGCCAGGCCCTGTCCGGCGCCATCGGTGGATGCCCTGGCGGCGGAGGACAGCTGCGTGACCGGCCGTGAACCAGGCCTAGCCCTTATCAGAGAAAACGGCACCTTTTCTGTGATAGCCCGTCTTCGATGTGCGGGCGCAGGACCTGCCAGCCCGCGTTCCGCGTAATTCGGGTTGTCTAGAGGTATCGGGTTGGTGAGTTCGCAGTTCAGCGTGGTGGAGCTAGGGTGCGCGGCCGAAAGTGCCTAGAGAAACGGTTCTGGCCCGAATGCCTTGCTGTGCAGGGCTTTCGGTATATGGTCTAGAGCGATGTACGTGAAGACAACGAGCCGGAAGGTCAAGGGCGGCGAAGTCCGCTATCTGCATCTGGCGCACAACGAGTGGGACGCGGCCGCGCGCCGGTCCGTGCCGAAGGTGCTGTACAGCTTCGGCCGCGAAGACCAGCTGGACAAGGACGCGGTCCGGCGGCTGGTCGCGTCGCTGGCCAGGCTGCTGGACCCGGCCGACGGGCTGGCCGCGCTGGCAGCAGACGGGCTGGCCTTCACCGAGTCCCGCCCGTATGGCGGCAGCTATGTGCTGGATGCGCTGTGGCAGCGGCTGGGCATCGGCACCATCCTCACCGGGCTCCGCGCCGCCGGCCGTGGCCGGCCGCGGGACGGGGCGGCAGCCGAGCGGGTGCTGTTCGGGCTGGTCGCCAACCGGGCCCTGGCGCCGTCGTCCAAGCTGGCCGCGGCGGAGTGGATGAGCCGCGACGTGCACATCGACGGGCTCGGCGAGACCAGCGATGATGCCTGCTACCGGGCGATGGACTGGCTGCACGCAGTCCGCGGTGAGCTGGAGAAACAGGTCTACTTCCAGGTCGCGGACCTGCTGAACCTGGAAGTAGACCTGCTGTTCTTCGACACCACCTCCACCTACTTCGAGCTGGAGGAAGCCGACGAGGAGGTGCTGCGCGACTGGCGCGGGGAGAAGACCGCCGCCCGGGACGACGCCGATGAGGACAAGACGGCCGGGTTCCGCACCCACGGCAAGTCCAAGGACAGCCGCGATGACCTGCCGCAGATCGTGATCGGGATGGCGGTCACCCGCGGCGGGATCCCGGTCCGGGTCTGGTGCTGGCCCGGGAACACCGGCGACTCGGCGCTGATCCGCCAGGTCAAGGGCGACATGCGGGACTGGAGCCTGGGCCGGGTCGTGTGGGTCGCCGACCGCGGGTTCTCCTCCGCCGCTAACCGCCGCTACCTGCAGCGCGGCGCCGGGCACTACATCATCGGGGAGAAACTCCGCTCCGGCTCGGCGCAGGCGAAGGCCGCCCTGTCCCGGCAGGGCCGCTACCAGCAGGTCGCCGGGAACCTGCAGGTCAAGGAAGTCCGCCTCGATGATGCCGCGGACCGGTTCGTGATCTGCCACAACCCTGACGCCGCGGTCCGCGACGCCGCCATCCGCGACGAGCTGGTCACCAGGCTCGGCGAGATGATCGCCGGCACCGATACCCTCAGCGCCACCAAGCGGGCTGAGCTGCGCGGGAAGATCTCCATGATGCCGGGCCTGAACCGGTTCCTGCGCGTCACCCCCGGCGGGCTGCTCCGCATCGACAAGGCGAAGATCAAGGCCGAGGCCAACCTGGACGGCAAGTACCTGCTGCGCTCCTCCGACCCCACGCTCACCGCCGGGGACATCGCGGCCGGCTACAAGCAGCTACTCGACATCGAGCGCGGCTGGCGGGACATGAAACAGATCCTGGACCTGCGGCCCGTCTATCACCGGCTCGAAGAGCGCATCCGCGCCCACGTCCTGCTGTGCTGGCTGGCGCTGCTGCTGATCCGCATCGCCGAGACCAGCACCGGGCAGACCTGGCCCGCCATCCGCCGCGAGCTCGACCGCATCCATCTGGGGACCTTCACCGGCCCGGCCGGGACCTTCCGGCGGCGCACCGAGCTGACCAAGCCCGCCCGCGACCTATTCGCCCAGCTCACCATCACCCCACCAGGGCAGATCCACGAACTCACCACCCCCGACGCCCGCTAACACGAAAACACCCCCGCCGCACCTCTAGAGAAACGCCCCCACAACCGGGCTATCAGCATGCCCGCAGGTCACACCCCAGATCCGTGCTCCAGCCACGCCGAATTACGCGGAACCCAGGGACAAGGAGAAGCCCCTGCCGCGGTATCTGCGGCAGGGGCTTCGACGACCTGGCGGAGAATTTCTAGGTCGGCATCGCACCCGGCTCCGCCTTGCTTCGGCCATGCGACCAGTAAAGGCAGCAGGCGCCGGCAGCAATCCAACCATCAACTCTGCAGGTCAGCCAGTCCCTCCAGACGAGCCGCACCCAAATCGATACGGCTCTCGCCGACCGCGCTGAGGATCGCCGCTTCCTCAGCTTCAAAGTCCAGCTCGTGCTGACCCCGCGGCGATGACGCCATGAAAGCCAGGCCCAACCTGAACTGGTCGAGCCCCGGCTGCTTCTCCGCCGGGCCCATGCGCCGCACCACACAAAAACGATCCAGCTCATCCTCGGCAAGCAGCCCGCCGCCCGGCTGGGCCAGCAACTCAAACGGCGCCCGAAGCACAGCCCACGCCCGATCCGACGGCGACCGCGGCCCCTGGACCTCAAACACCAACGGCCGGGGGGCCCGCTCCAGCAAGGCATTCAGCTGCCCCTGGTCCCCGTCCAGCCAGCCATACAGCTCCCGGCCCAGCTCAACGAACACCCCGGCATCAGAACCTGCCCGCACCGCCCGCACATAACGATCAGCTAGCCCTGGCTTTTCATCCGGGATGTTCAGCT
>JBEKCN010000571.1:0-3933 GCA_050014855.1 Streptosporangiaceae bacterium
CCGATCGCGAGCAGGGCCAGATAGGGAAGCCCCACCCGCCGCCAGCCCGCGGTCAGCGCGGGCAGCAGCATGCCCAGCACCGCGGCGTCCACGAGCGGATGCACGAGGCTGAGCAGGAACGTACCGGCCCCCTCGCCGGACCGCCGGAAGTCCGCGCCGAACAAGGTGACCCAGCCGATGACCAGGAGCGCGATGGCCATGACGTAGCCGTCCGCGAGCGAGGACAGGATGGAGCGGCCGTCGCCCCGCTCGGACGTGATCGCGGGCTCCGTGCCCTCCGGCCATCCGCCGTCCGGCGGTTCCGCGGCCAGCACGGTAACCCCGACCACGAGTGGGCCCATGGCCAGCAGCGGCGCCACGTCGGCCAGCGAGAGCGGCCCGGATGCCCCGAACGAGCCCGCAAACAACTGGTCGGCCAGCAGGCCCGCGAACCAGAACAACGCGGTCCCGGCGAGCCAGCGGTAACCCCGGGCCGCGCTGCCCGGCTGACGGGAAGCGCCGATCCAGAGGCTCACCACGGCGGCACACGATGCCAGAAGGCCGACGACGTTCATCTTCGGTCCCCCCAGACGGTCTGCTGCACGTGGCTCCTTCCGGCGTGACGTGGCTACCTCGCTGACCTGGCGAGTCTGCCCGCGCGCTCGTCATATTCCTGCGACCTCGGGTCACCGGGAGCGGGGAGCCCCGGGGCCCGGCGATGGCCATAATCACCGGGAGCAGCAGGCGGTCTGGAATTCGGTGGTGCCGTTCACCTTATGTACCTGAGGTCACGCTTCGGTTGAGGAAGGGCCTACAGCGGGCGACATCTACGGTTACGTAGAGGCGTATGAGGTTATTTGTTCCGATTTGCACTAGATCGTCCTCAACGTGACCGGAGCGAAGCAGAGCGTAACTGTGTGATTCGCAAGAAACGTCCGCCGGTCCGTCGGGATAGATCCCGGGACCAACAGCCGCAGCTAGAAACCGGCAGTCGCAGCTAGAATCCGTTCATTCCGTGGAAAAGGCTTCCACCGGAGCCCGGCGGCAAACCTGCCGGGAAGCAACGTAGCGGAGGAGATCGCCGTGCGGAAGGTCCTCATCGCGAACCGCGGCGAGATCGCGGTACGCGTCATCCGGGCCTGCCGGGACGCCGGGCTGGCCAGCGTGGCGGTCTACGCCGAGCAGGACCTCGACGGCCTGCACACACGGCTGGCCGACGAGTCGTACTCGCTGGACGGCGCCACCCCGGCGGAGACGTATCTCAACATAGAGAAGATCATCAAGATCGCGACCGAGGCCGGCGCCGACGCGATCCACCCCGGCTACGGCTTCCTAGCCGAGAACGCCGACTTCGCCCGGGCGGTGATCGCGGCGGGGCTGATCTGGATCGGGCCGCCAGCCGCGGCCATCGAGGCCCTGGGCGACAAGGTGCGCGCCCGGCACATCGCCCGCGAGGTCGAGGCCCCGCTCACACCAGGCACGACCGACCCGGTGTCCGGTCCCGAAGAGGTCATCGCCTTCGCGGAAGAGCACGGGCTGCCCATCGCCATCAAGGCCGCGTTCGGCGGCGGCGGGCGCGGCCTGAAGGTGGCCTGGTCGATCGACGAGATCGGGGATCAATACGAGTCCGCGGTCCGCGAGGCCGTGGCCGCCTTCGGGCGTGGTGAGTGCTTCGTGGAGCGCTACCTGGACCGGCCACGGCACGTCGAGACGCAGTGCCTGGCTGACGCGCACGGCAACGTGGTGGTCGTCTCCACCCGGGACTGCTCGCTCCAGCGGCGCCACCAGAAGCTCGTGGAGGAAGCCCCGGCCCCGTTCCTGACCAGCAAGCAGGTCGGGCTGCTGTACTCGGCGTCCAAGGCGATCCTGCGCCAGGCCGGCTACCAGGGCGCCGGCACGTGTGAATTCCTCGTCGCCCAGGACGGGTCGATCAGCTTCCTGGAGGTCAACACCCGGCTTCAGGTTGAGCACCCGGTCAGCGAGGAGGTCACCGGACTGGACCTGGTCCGCGAGATGTTCCGCATCGCGGAGGGCCAGCCCCTCGGCTACGACGACCCGCCCGCCCGCGGCCACTCGATCGAATTCCGGATCAACGCTGAGGATCCGGCGCGGAACTTCATGCCCGCGCCAGGAACGATTCGGTCCTGGCAGCTCCCGGCCGGTCCCGGGGTCCGGGTCGACGCCGGCTACGAGCCGGGTATGACCGTGCCGCAGGCCTTCGACTCGCTCATCGGCAAGCTGATCGTCACCGGCGCCACCCGCCAGCAGGCCCTGGAGCGGGCCCGGCGGGCCCTGGCCGAGTTCGAGGTGCAGGGGATGCCGACCGTGCTGCCCTTCCACCGCGCCGTCGTCAGCGACCCCGCTTTCACCGCCGAGCCCATGAGCGTCTACACCCGCTGGATCGAGACCGATTTCGCGGCGGAGCTGACGCCGCAGGACACCGACCCCGCCGACGAGCCCGCCGCCCGGGAACGCATGATCGTCGAGGTAGGCGGCAAGCGGGTCGAGGTCGTCATGCCGGCCGGGCTGAGCGTGCCCGCCGCGGCGGGTGCAGGCCCGGCCGGAGAGCGCCGTGGTGGCCCCCGCCGCAGGCACGCGCCGCCCGTCGGGAGCGGGGCCGACCTGGCCAGCCCGATGCAGGGCACGATCGTGAAGATCGTCGCCGCGGACGGGCAGCCAGTGTCGGCGGGCGACCCGATCGTTATCCTTGAGGCGATGAAGATGGAGCAGCCGGTCAGCGCGCACAAGGACGGGACCGTGGCCGGCCTGTCCGTCGAGGTCGGAGAGACAGTGACCGCCGGCAGCGTGATCTGCCGCATCGAAGACGACCCGAGCGGGGAATCCGAAGACCCGAGCGCGGAATCGAGCGGGGAATTCGAAGACCCGAGCGCGGAATGATGCGGCGTGGCCCGGATCGCCGGTGACCCGGGACCCGGCGGGAAGCTCAAGTTCGCCGTCGGCTTCCGGCTGCCGCCCCGCAACCGGGAGTGGGTCCGCCATGAGCTCACCGACGCCGGCTGGCGGGGACGGACCGTGCTGCGCCACCTGATCGTGATGGTGCCCATCTGCTGCGTGCTCGCGGTGCTGCCCGGGCCGGTGTGGCTGCGCATCATGGTGCCGGGACTGGCCATCGTCGGCAGCGTGTTCACGGTGGTCGCCTACGCCGACAACATCCGGGTCTCCCGGCTCCGCCAGCACGAGCTCCCCGTCCCCGACGACCCCGACCTAGGTCACCCCGCGCATTAGGGGAGGTCGGGGGCGAAGCGCATCAGCTTGCGGGCCGCTTCGGACAGGCTCCCGGACAGGGAGGGGTAGACGGTGAACGTCTGCGCCAGCTGATCCACCGTGAGCCGCTGCTCGACGGCGATCGACACGGGCAGGATCAGCTCGCTGGCGTGGGGCGCGACCACCACGCCGCCCAGCACGACCGAAGTGTCGGGGCGGGCGTACAGCTTGACGAACCCGTCCCGGATACCGGCCATCTTGGCCCGCGGGTTCCCGGCCAGCGGGAGCTTCACCACCATGGCCGGGACGTCGCCATTCTCCACCGCCGACGCGGTGACGCCGACGGTGGCGATCTCCGGATCGGTGAAGATGGTCGCGGCCACGTGGCTCAGCCGGATCGGGTGCACGGCTTCGCCGAGAGCGTGCCACATCGCGATCCGGCCCTGCATGGCCGCGACAGAGGCGAGCATCAGCACGCCGGTGCAGTCGCCGGCGGCGTACACGCCGGGCGCCGATGTGCGGGATACCCGGTCGACGCTCACGAACCCCCGGTCGTCGAGCTTGGCCCCGAGGTCCTCGAGGCCGAGGCCGCCGACGCTGGGCTCCATGCCCACGGTGAGCAGGCAGTGCGAGCCGCGCACCGCCCGGCCGTCGGTCAGCGTCACTTCGACCCGGTCGCCCTGCCGGGTGACCGCGGCGGCCCGGGACCGGCCCAGCACGGTCATCCCG
>JBEKCN010000572.1:0-3921 GCA_050014855.1 Streptosporangiaceae bacterium
CTGGCCCGGTACTGACGCACTCTGACTGGACGCCGGACAATGTGCTGGTCTCACCCGACCGCGCCTGGCTGATCGACTGGGCCTGGCCGACCCTCGGCGCCGGCTGGACCGACCCGGCCTGCTGGATACTCCGGCTCATGGCGTCCGGCGGCCACACCGCATCCGAGGCCGAACGGCAAGCCTCCCGCCTCCCGGCCTTCCAGGACGCCGACCCGGCACACATCGACCTGTTCGCCGCGGCGAACGTCCGGCTGTGGCAAGAAGTCGCCCAATTGAGTACGAGCGCCTGGACGGTGAAGATGGCACAAGCCGCGCAGTCGTGGTCCGCCCACTGTCAGGCCCGCTGAGGTCGGCGCACGACGGAAGAACCTGTCTCACATGAAGCGGGCCGTCTGGTCGAGCGACTGCCTGGTGAGTGAGACTGGCAGGATAGCGGGCGGGAAGTCGGCGGGGTTGTCGGTGACGATCAGGTCAGCGCGGCCGGCTCGCGCGGCAGCGACTACGTGCCGGTCGTGGGGATCGGGCAGCTGGATCGCCGGGATGAGCGGCTCCCATTCGGTCACGAGCGCGTCGGGGAACGTGATCCTCATCTGCCGGAAGAGGCGGGTCAGGTAGGCGTCTGTTTCCTCTGGCGGCGTGCCTCGCTTGGCGAGGAGGAGTCGGAGGGTGCGGTCGAGCTCGGCGAGGATCTCCGAGCTCCACAGCGGCTGGTGATCCAAGCCGCGGAGAGACTCACTGCGGGAGCACGCCGGTCAGGTCTAGCCGACCGAGGCGGTCGGGGTCAGCGAGGATGTTGATCTCGGTGATCCGGCCGTCCGCCACGGTCACGCCCGCCACAGCGAGCGCCTGGCCGCCCCGTGCGACGAGGAATCCGGGGTCACCGTTGACGAGGACCCGGTGCCCGAACTGGGCGAGCGGGGTGAAGCGGCGCGCCTGCGCGATGACCGCCTGCGCTCCCCGGACCACCTGAGACGGGCCGAGCGGGCCGGTGCCCGCGTCGGCCCGCAGCACGACATCCGGGTCAAGGATGGCGAGCAGCCGCCCAAAGTCACCCTCGCGCGCGGCGGCCAGGAATGCGTCGAGGACTTCCCGCTGCCTGGCAGGGTCGGGACGCCCAGGCGCAGCGGCACCCGGGCTTTTATCAGCGGGGCTGCTGGCCGTGCCGCCGCCGGGGCCGTTGGCTTCCTCGCCGACGAGGCCCGCAGCCGCGCCGGCGCCTGCACCGCGCAGGTGGCGTCTCGCCCGGCTTGCCAGCTGCTTGGCCGCGGCCGGGGAGCGGTCCAGGATGGGCCCGATCTGATTGAAGGGCACGGCGAAGACGTCGTGCAGTACGAACGCGAGCCGCTCCGCCGGGGACAGCTTGTCGAGCATGACCAGCAGGGCGAGGCCGACGGAATCGGCGAGCACTGCCTGCTCCTCCGGATCACCGCTGACCGCGCCTCCCCCGCCCGGGAGCACGTCCCCGCGCAAGGGGGTCACGATCAGGTCCGGTACGTGGACGTCGAGCGGATCTTCACGACGCGCCGTGCGAGCACGCAGCATGTCGAGACAGACCCGGGAGACAAGGGTGGTCAGCCACGCGCGCAGGTTCGCCACCTCGCTGGCATCCGCACGGGACAGCCGCAGCCAGGCCTCCTGTACCGCATCATCGGCCTCAGACAGCGAGCCGAGCATCCGGTAGGCTACGGACCGCAGGTAGGCGCGGTGCTCGGAGAACCGAGCCGCCGTCCAGTCCGCCTCCCTGGAGGCGCTCCCGGCCACCGGAGCTCCCCTGCCGACCGGCACGCTCTGGGAATCCAGAGTCTCTGTGTCCTCCGTGCCGTTCCCGCCGCTGTTGCCGTCCACCTGTTACCTACTTCCGCCGCCGTTCGTCATACCCATTGACGGTCCGCAGACGATCGATGTAACAGATTCCGCGAACAGCAAGGAGAAGCCTGATGACCAGTGAATCGATGGCTGGCAGCCTGCCCGCGTCGCCCGGGTCCCGGCCGCGCACCCTCGGCGCGCAGCGCCTTGCGAACCGCATCGTGCTCGGGCTGTTGGCCACTCCCGGTGTAAGCCGGGGCATTGGGAAGCGGCTCGTGACCCTCTACGTGGTTGGCCGCAAATCCGGCAAGCGGTACATCATCCCTGTCGCATACACCAGGCGCGAGGGTGCACTGCTCATCGGCACGGGCTTCGGCTGGGGCCGCAATCTGCGGACCGGCGAGCCGGTTGAGATCCGGTTCCTGGGCCGCAAGCGCACGGCCGACGTCCAGGTGCTGACGTCGGAGGGAGACGTGACCGCCGCGTACGACATCATGTGCCGCGACAACAAGAACTTCGCCGGCTTCAACCACGTCGGCTACGACGCGGACGGCAGCCCAAGCGCGGAAGACCTGCACCTGGCCTGGGCCGCCGGCGCCCGTGCCTTCCTGCTGACACCGCACTGATACGTCGTCTACCGGCAGTTCCAAGACCCTGAGTCCTTCTGGCAGGCTGTTCGAGTTGGCATCCCCGGCGGTTACAAGAAGCGCGACACGTGCCAGAGCGTGCATGGGTCCGGCTGATCGTCCCTGCTGGTGAGCGGGTCCACAACAATCCATGTGCGCCATTCTGTCGCAATCTGGAGAAATATGTGGAATACTAAGGCTGACGTGTGAGCAACGTTTAGGTTTAGGTGAGCGGTATGCGTCACTCGCCGGATAGCGGCAGCTGTCAGCCGGTCTGGAGGCGGTGCGCCAGCGCCGTGTAGCGGCGCCCGGCGCCCGCCGTGCGTACCGCCGCGGCGAGCGCGCGGCGTGAGCCCGCGAGGACGACGAGCTTCTTCGCGCGCGTGATTCCGGTGTAGAGCAGGTTCCGCTGCAGCATCATCCACGCGCCGGTCGTCAGCGGGATCACGACGGCCGGGTACTCAGACCCCTGCGACCGGTGGATCGTGACCGCGTACGCGTGCGCGAGCTCGTCCAGTTCGTCGAAGTCGTAGGCGAGTTCCTCGTCCTCGTCCGTCCGGACCGTGAGCGAATGGTCCTCAAGCGACATGCCGGTCACTACCCCGGTCGTGCCGTTGAAGACGCCGGCCGCGCCTTTGTCGTAGTTGTTCCGCAGCTGGGTGACCTTGTCGCCGACCCGGAACACGCGCCCGCCGTACCGCCGTTCGGGCGCCCCCTCCCGGTACGGGGTCAGCGCCTCCTGGAGCAGCAGGTTCAGGCTGCCCGCGCCGGCCGGCCCGCGGTGCATTGGGCACAGCACCTGCACGTCCCGCCGCGCGTCGAGCCCGAACTTCGCCGGTATCCGGCGCGCCACGATGTCCGCCACCAGCTCCGCGGTCGCCTCGGTCTCGTCCGAGTTGAACCAGTAGAAGTCAGGAAATGTGCTGGCTTCTGCGCCGGATGGCGCGGGGGCTGGCGGGTACGGCGGGCGCCCGGCGTTTACCCGGTGCGCGTTGATCACGATCCCTGACTGCTGCGCTTGCCTGAAGATCTTGGTCAGCCTGACGACGGGTAGTGTCTCCGCCCGGATCATGTCTCGCAGCACTTCCCCGGCGCCCACCGAGGGCAACTGGTCCACGTCCCCGACCAGAAGCAGGTGCGCCCCCGGCGCGACCGCCTTGACCAGCTTGTTCGCCAGGATCACGTCGACCATCGACGTCTCGTCGATCACGACCAGGTCGGCGTCCAGCGGGTTGTTCGCGTCGAATTCCGGGTCACCGCCAGGCTGGAGCTTCAGCAGGCGGTGGATGGTCGCGGCTTCGTGGCCGGTCAGTTCGGCCAGCCGCTTGGCGGCGCGGCCGGTCGGGGCGGCGAGCACCACCTTCGCCTTCCGCGCCCGCGCCAGTTCCACCACCGAACGCACCGTGAAGCTTTTCCCGCACCCCGGCCCGCCCGTCAGCACCGCGACCTTCTCGGTGAGGGCCAGCTTGACCGCATCGGCCTGCTCGGG
>JBEKCN010000573.1:0-4238 GCA_050014855.1 Streptosporangiaceae bacterium
GAGAGCGGCGCGCCCGGCGAGCCCGGCCAGCGCTGGGCCGGCCGAGGAAGGTGCGCCGTGGCCGCCGCCGGCGGCGGGATTTCCGGGCCGAACGGACTCCGGTGGCGAGCCCGGCCCCGAACCGGCGGGCAGCCCGCGGAGCAGGAGCACGGCGAGCACCGCGGCCAGGACGATGGCGGAGATCCGGACCATGTCGCCGGCGGCCGCTTCCCCGACGGCCAGGTGCGCCACGGTGCGGATGACGCGCCACGGGGAGCCGATGGAGACCATGCTGCTGGCCCGCACCGTCTGGCGGAAACCGTCCGGGCCGCCGATGGCCAGGGCCGCCCCCGCGACGACGGAGAACCCCGCCGCGAGCCCTCCCGCGACAGCCGCCAGCCGCAGTCGCGGGGAGCCAGGCGGCGGCCGGGGCGTGCCTGCGGCGGGCCGCCAGAAGGCCTGTACGGCCGCCACCGCCAGTCCCGCGCCGACCAGCGCGATCGTCACTTTGATCGCGAACCCGAGCCCGGCCAGGGCGCCCGCGGCGGCAGCGGCCAGCGCCGCGCGCCAGGCCGGGCCGTACGCGGTGCGGCTGAACACCGCGACCGCGGCCACGCCGAAGAAGACAGCCTGGCTGTCGATGTGCTCCCCGGCCACGAGTACCTGAAGCAGCAGTGGGTTGCACGTCCAGAGCACGGCCGCGCGGATCTGGCGGCTGCGGTCGCCGCGGGCCAGCCGGTGCAGCAGCAGGCCGGTACCGGCGAACGCGGCCAGGTTGAGCACCGACAAGGCGAAGACGGTGAGCCGGGCGGACGTACCGCCGACGAGGGACGCGAGGGCCTGGCCGCCGGTCGCGACGGTCCCGTAGTCCGAGGGTGTGGTGTACCAGTCCTGCACCGCGCGAGCCACGGGATCCCCGAGGCGGGCGAGCACGTCGGGGCCGATGGCGTACGGATTATGCCCGGTCACCAGCATCCGGCCGTAGGCGGCATAGCTGAGCGGGTCCGACGAGCCGACCGGCGGGACCAGCGTGAGCAGGACCGCCGCGACGAGGCCGGCCAGCAGGACAGGCCGGGCGGGGATCACCCATCCGCGCCGCATCGCGCTGATCGTCAGGGCCAGCCCCATTGTGCCGACGGCGAGCGCGCCGCCGGCCAGCGCGATAGCCAGGTACGGGGAAAGATGCGCGGTCAAGGCCCACGGCGGCTGACCGGGCCGGCCTGGGTAAGGCGGTTCCATGATGGACGTCCCGGCCACGGCGACCACGAACGTCAGCGCGACGCTGATACCCGTGGCCACGAGACCGGCCCGCCCGGCACGCCCGGCGTATTCCGGCCGCCGCATCAGGGCCGGCCGCTGGCTCATCGCCGCGTGGCCAGCGCCCTCGCGACGTCGGCCAGCTGCCGGGCCCGGTGAAGCTGCGATCGCAGGTCGGTCCCGGTCGTACGGTGCGCCAGCGGCACCTCGACCTCGGTGATGCGCAGGCTCTTACGCGCGAGGTCGATGGTAAGCGCGGTCTCCACGCCGAATCCGGCGGCCAGCGGTCGGGCCGCCTCGAACGCGGCCCGGGTGAGGCAGCGCTGCCCGTTGAGCGGCTGCGCCGGCGCCCATCCGATGGCCCGGCGGATACCCGCGCCGGACAGGCCGACGACCATCCCGCGGCCGCCGAGCTTGACCGTCGAGCTGAAGGCAGCGATTGTCATGTCCGCGCGCCCGGCGATGACCGGCTGGGTCAGCGGGCCGGCGAACGACGCGCTGCTGCCCAGATCGGCGTCCAGGAAAAGCAGGTGCCGTGGGTGGTCCAGGCCGTCGCGCTGATCGAGGAGACGGACCGCCTCGGCACCGGTCTCCATGGCCGCGGCCTTGCCGCGAGTGCGGCCATGCCGCATGACGGTGGCGCCCGCCAGCTCGGCGGCCCGGGAGGTGCCATCCCGGGAGCCGTCGTCCACCACGAGCACCAGGCTGACATCGGGCAGCCCGGAAGCCGCGGTGACGGTGTCCCGGATCCGTTCGGACTCGTCCTTCGCGGGGATGACGACGGCGACCTCGCCAGCGGGCGGCCCGTCGCCTCTAGCCTGCATGCGCTAGATCCTAGGGCACGCGGCGGCGGCTACTGGCCGGAAGCCGCGACGGAGTCGTCCAGCACGGTGAAGACCGAGTCCAGCCCGGTCACCTGCAGGATCTTGCGGACCGCGGCACGGGGAGCGGCGAGCTCGAGCTGGCCGCTGCGCTCCCGGGCGCGCCGGAGTGCGGAGAGCAGTACGTTCATCCCGGTGGAGTCGCAGAACACCACACCGGACATGTCCACGATCACGTGCGCGGGCCGGTCATCGGCCAGCACGTCGACGAGCTCACGATGCAGCCGGGGCGCGGTGTAAAGATCAATTTCGCCCGATGCGATCACAACGGTGTGATCACCTTGAGACCGGCTCGAGACATTGAGGTCCACGAGCGAACCTTACCGTCATCCGATCGCCGCGGCCACCAGGTCTGGCTTAGGCGTCGGCCACGGAGCGCTCATGCTGAGGGCCCGGATCCGCCACTGGGACTTGGGGCGGGGTCGCCTCCGGCACGTACGCGGCCGGGAGCACGGCCCAGACGGTCGTCTCGCCGTCATCCCGCAGCACACCCCAGCGATCGGACAGGCTCTCCACGATGCCGAGACCGCGGCCGCCGGGCGCGGCCGCGGGCGCCTGGGTGACCCGGGGCAGCGGGCCCCTGCCCGCGTCGCTGACCGCGACCCGCACTGCGTCGTCGTTGAGCGTCCAGGTCACCCTGATCCGCGAGCCCGGCAGCGGCGCCGCGTGCCGGATCGCGTTGCTCAGCAGCTCACTGACAACGAGCGCGGCGTCGCAGACCACGGATTCGTAGATACCCGCCGACACGAGGTCGGCAGCGAGACGGCGCCGCGCGACCGCGACGCTGGACGGCCTGTACGGAAGCAGTACGACTGCCGAGGTACTCACCTCCCTGTGACCCGTCCCACTCCAGCCATCAAACGAACCCGGTACGAGCGGGAAATGCCCCGCGGGACCGGACGGGAAACCGTAGCGGTCACATTTTGTAGCCGAAACGAGGGCTGTACCGCGGGGATTGGCTCACTTATGCAGATAAAGGCCACATAAAGTGACAGGCGTTATTCGGACTGAGAGATACGCAACCGAAACGCGCCGGTGCCGGCCACCCCTTAGGCTTGCCCTTATCCCGGGATGCGAAAGCGAGGAATGGCCGTGGCAGAGCCGATGGTGGTCGTCGACGACCTGCACATCGTGTACCGCGTCTACGGGGCGGGCGGGAGCAAGGGCACGGCGGCGACCGCGCTCATGCGGGTGATGCGACGGCAGAACCGCCCCGGGCTCCGCGAGGTACACGCCATTCGCGGCATCTCTTTCGTGGCCAACCGCGGCGACGCCGTAGGGATTATCGGGCGCAACGGCTCGGGCAAGTCCACGCTGCTGCGGGCCATCGCCGGACTGCTGCCCCCCGAGCGGGGGGCCGTCTACACCACGGGCGAGGCGTCGCTGCTCGGGGTCAACGCCGCCCTGCTGGACGACCTGACCGGCGAGCGGAATGTCGTCCTGGGCTGCCTGGCCATGGGCATGAGCCCCCAGGAAGTCAAGAGCCGCTATCAGGACATCGTGGAGTTTTCCGGTGTCGGTGACTTCATCGACCTGCCCATGCGCACGTATTCCAGCGGTATGGGGTCACGGCTCCGGTTCGCGATCGCCTCGGCCAAGAGCCACGACGTCCTGCTCATCGACGAAGCGCTGGCCACGGGCGACGCGCCGTTCCGCGCGAAGAGCCACAAGCGCATCGAGGAGCTCCGGCAGGAGGCGGGCACGGTCTTCCTGGTGGCTCACAACCTCGCCGAGGTCGAGGAGACGTGCAACCGGGTCATCTGGCTGGAGCGGGGCGAGATCATCATGGACGGCGACGACGTGGCCTGACCAGCGATTGCGTCGCGCAGTACGATCCGCATCACGGTCCCGCCGCCCGCACGTGATGCCGCGTCGACCTGCCCATCCTGCGCCACGGCGAGGCGGCGCGCGATGTAAAGGCCGATGCCGATGCCGCCGAACCGGCGCCGGTCGCCGGCCTCGCCCTGGAAGAAGCGCTCGAAGATGCGCTCGCGGTCGCGGTCGGCGATCCCGATGCCCCGGTCTTCCACCGTTACCTCGATCCACCCGTCCCGGGGGCGCGCCCGGACGGTGACCTGCCCCCCCTCGGGTGAGTACTTGAATGCGTTCTCCAGCAGCTGA
>JBEKCN010000574.1:0-3913 GCA_050014855.1 Streptosporangiaceae bacterium
GACTACCTGTCGCTGGCCTTCTGGACCGCGACCGCGATCAGCCCCACCGATATCTCAGCGATCAAGCCCTGGGCCAAGCTGCTCATGATGCTCGAGGCGGCCTGCTCGATCGTCCTGGCCGCACTCGTCATCGCCCGCGCGATCAACGTGCTCTAGCGTCCGGACGTGTGCGAGCGCCCGGAGGCGGTCTCCGGCGGCTCGTGCCGCCGGTGTGCCCCGCCGGGTGACAGGGCACACCCCGGCGCGCTGACCGCGGCGAACCCCCGTTAAGAGGCGCTAAATTTAAAAAATTTAGTCCGCCCGCCCCGGCCAGCCCTGCACCTTCCCGGGCGCCCAGGGCCGGCGAGCCCCGCTGACCGATGGCGCTGGCTGTGTTCGGCGCCGGGGCGCTCCGCGCCATCCTGCCGGCTCAGCTGACGCCCGCCGGTTCCTCGGCCCGGTCCTGCTGGCACTGCTCGCGGTACTCGTCGTGGGCGACCCAGGCCGCATCGACCGCGACTCCACCTGGTTGCGGGTGATGACGGGCACGCTGATCGGCGTGATCTCCCTGATGAATGCGATCGCGGTGTTTCGCCTGGTGGCCGCCATCACGCTCGGCGAGGCCAAATTCACCAATGACGCCAACGTGCTGCTGGCGAGCGGCGCCGCGGTGTGGCTCACGAGCGTGATTGCCCTTCGGGCTGTGGTACTGGGACCTGGATCGCGGCGGGGCGGCGGCCCGCGCGCGCAGAACTGGCTGCGCGCCCGCCTTCGTCTTCCCCGAGATGGCCAACGCCCAATACGTCGGGCCCGGCTGGTATCCGAAGTTCCTTGACTACCTGCATCTGTCGTTCATGACTTCGATGGCATTCAGCCCAACGGATGTCTCGGCGATCCGGCCGTGGGCCAAGCTGTTGATGATGCCCAGTCCACGATCTCGCTTCTGGTAGCGATCCTGGTGATCGCCCGCGCCATCAACATCCTCAAATAGCCCCATAGCGTCGTGGGCCGCGGCGGGGGAGATGCGACCTCCCCGCCGGAATTGTCTAGGAGCATTTGCCGGATGCGGCACTCTCCAGGTTGCTGGCTGAGCTCATGCACGCCTTTGGGCTTGCCCGAGCCGGTTGCCCGGAAAGCGGGCACGGCCGGTTTCGAGGGGGCGGCGGCGCGGCAACGCGCCGCCGCTACCCGACTGGCGGATCTGGTTCTTCGTGCTGGAGGCGTGCGGGCTGGCCGTGCAACTGGTCAACGCGGCCCAGGCCAGGAACCTGCCCGGCCGGCCTAAAACAGACCTGTTAACCGAACTACGGGGAGAAGTTCCTCAGGTCAGCGTGCGGGTCGTGGGCCGGATGGCTACGTTCCCTGATCATGATCACAGACGGGGAGGCGCCACGGGATCTGGCGCGGTTGGTGGTGCCGCAGTCCGGGTCGCTTTGAGGCGACGGGGATCTGTTCCAGCCGTACCGGCTGATTGATGCCGTGGGCGTCGAGGTCGTCCCGGCGGCGGCCTGGTTCCCGGAGGATTCACTTCACCGATTACAGAAGGCTGCTGAAGACCTTCTTGTCGACGTTCCGTGCTGCGATTGGGCTGTACTTCTTTAAAGAGAGTTTTGCCTAAGCCTCCGTGCGTAAGCTTTATGTGCTGATGTAGGCTGATACAATTGGGTATGAACTCCCCCGACCCATCCGACGATGATCTCACTAACATCCTGAGCGAGATCCGGCTGCTGCTTCCCGGGACCCAGATCCTGGTGGCTTTCCTGATTATTCTGCCGTTCAACTCCGGCTATACCCGGGTGAGCTCGCTCGACAATGCAGTTTATGTGGTGACGTTCGTGTGCGCATTGACAAGCCTCTTGATGTTCATCGCCCCAGCGGCCCAGCACCGGCTGATGCGGCCTCTGCGTGACCGGGCGGCCTTCAAGCGGTCGGTGAACCGCCAGGTGATCATTGGGCTGATCCCCCTCTCGTTGGCCATCACTTTGGCCACGTTCTTTACGATCTCCAATGTGGTAAGCAACCTGGCCGCGGGAATTTTGGCCGGCATTGTGGGGCTAGCCATCGCGCTATTGTGGTGGATTATTCCGATGCGGAACCGGCGCGTGGCGCAATCTAGTAGCTAACAGCTGCGCCGGTTGGCACGATCTCGTACCAAGTGTTGCCGCGATTTAGCGAGACGGGTTTGCCAGGCGGAGTCGAGAAGATATGTGGGGGTACCGTCTGCGGCCTTGCTCCAGGAGGCCGTGGTCGCCCCGCCATCTGTAAATGCCACCGCCTGCCCACTCCCGATGAGGTGATAGTCGGTCTCGGGCTTGCCGTCGTCTTTCGCGCCGTAGGTGGTGGGCACGTATTCCAGTACTATGTGTACCGTGACAAGTCTCGCCGTTTTACTGTGAACAAATTGTTGACAGTACCAGCCATGATGCCGGCCACTTCGCTTTGACGCTTAAGCGTCAGTACATATGGACTGGATGGCGCTGGGGAGTGGACCCTGCGGCGATGCGCCCCCGGGCGTCCGTGCTCAACCGCTGAATTCCGGTGAGAAGCTCTTCTTTGGTCGAGGCAATTACTTTACCTTTCCAGATATCCATCCTAATGGCAGGATGGACTGTCCGGAAGCCTCGGGGCACCCCAGTGGTTGTTGAACCGGATGCCTTCGTTGGTGAGCTGGTCGATCCGCGGCGTTGGGGTGTTCCCGCCGTAGCAGGAGAAGTCACCCCAGCCGATGTTGTCGCACAAGACGAATATGATGTTCGGCTGCTTACCGGGCATGTTTAACACCTTCCCGGGACACGAAGGCGGTCTGACCGCCTGCGCAGGACCTACCGCATTACGTTTGACCCTGCACTGCTACACGTGGCCGGGGAGAGTGAAAATGCTGATCGGTGGCTGGCTCTCGAGTGAGCCTCCGCTGCGGCGCTGCTAGACGGCAGCAAATAGGAGCGTTCTATCCGGACGCTGAGACGAGCTTGCCGTGTTTTTCCTTTTGTGGATCTTGTGTGCTCTCATTTGGATCGCAATCGCGTTCTGGCCCGCACGTGTTGCTGGCCGGAAGGGTCACAGCTTCATCGGGTACTTCATCTTCAGCTTGTTCTTCTTCCCGGCCGCGCTCATCGTCGCGTACCTCGTGCCACCGAGGGCTGTGGCCGTCAGGTAGTTCTGCGAGTGCTGGACCAGGACAAACGACCACAGCATGCCGAGGGAAGCCGGTGCTGAGTTTGCTGAAATAGCCCTCAAGTTTAGCGGGCTGCCGAGCGCCCTCTGGGTGGGACTGCTTCCGCAGTCGCTTTTCACTGGCTTGCTGGCGGGACGTTGGCTGGGTAGCCGGTGAATTCCTCGCCGGGCTTTATGTTCGGGTACTGGCCGACGCTCTTCTCGTACTCGTAGACGACCGGGAGCACGACGGCTGCATCCCAGCCGATGTCCATCTTGTCGTTGAACAGGTTGTAACTCTCGCCAGGGTCGCTGCCCAGGTCGAAAACGAGAGGCCGACGTAGGTGAAGAACGGTTTGCCGGCCTTGGCCTGGCGCTTGATGAAACCGGTCGCCTTGGCGACGATCAGCTCATCCAGCAGCGGGCGGACCTCCATGTTCAGTCGGCCTCGCCTGCGTCCCCATGGCATCGCTCCCGGCTCGTCGAGGTGTCTATCACCGTCATCCACTTATGTGCAGACCTGCGGCCAGCGCCAGGTGAGCTGCCGATAGGAGTTAGCTGACAGCCGCCAGCGGGTAGGGCATAGAGGGCCTGAGCGCCTGGCATGTTTGCCCCGCGCGGCCACACCGCAGGGCACCCGGGAACTTCGGGCACTTCCTGAGTGCCTGGATGCTCGCTGGCGACCTGCCGGAGGCGGGAGGGCCATTCATGACGTTGACCACGCTGGCCGCGTCGGAAACTGCGGCCTCAACGTTCAACACGGTGATGGATCACGTAGCCC
>JBEKCN010000575.1:0-3897 GCA_050014855.1 Streptosporangiaceae bacterium
TGACGGCGTTTGGGCCTGCGGGCCGATCTAGCCCATGCCCAGGCCAGGGATCGGCTGGTCAGCTGACTTCGCTGGCGGCTTCCCGCACGGCCTTGTCGATGTCCTTCGACTCGGCGTTGACTTCCTTGGCGACGTGCTTGTCGGCCTTCAGCGCAGCCTTGTCCACCGCCTGCTGGATCGTGCTCTCCCCGACGATGACCAGCGCGGCCTGCCCGTCGTCGATGATGTCCCCGAGTTCCTTGACGTCTGCCCGGGACATGCCACGCCACAGGTGGCCGCTGACCCCGCCGACCGCTGCGCCGACGGCGGCGGTGGCGATGATGGCGGGCGGGAACAAGATGCCGATCAGGGCGCCCACGGCGGCGCCGCCCCACGCCCCGTGCCGGGTGGCCATCTCATCCTTGTTCTCGTGCACCTTGCCGTTGTCGTCCTTGGTGACCACGGCCGCGTCGTAGGTGCCGACCGCGCCGACCGCGTGCAGGTCCTTGACGACGTCGTAGTCGGCTCGCGCCGCCGCCTCGTCCGGGTAGGTGCCGATGTAGATGAAAACTGCGTCGGGCTTCGCCATGTCCTGTTCTTCTCCTTGGTCGCGGGCCGGTGCGGCGGAGGTCTTGCGCCTGCCGCTGTTCCATCACCTTTAATCGATCACTTCGCACGCTAGGAGCCAGGAAGGCGACACGGCATCACCTGCCGTGGTTTCCACCTAGGTGAAAACGATGATCAGGGGATGGCAGGTCACCTGCGGCCGCGAAATCGTCAGGTTTGTGGCGAGCCCGCGAAGGGCTGCGCAGCCGGGCCTAAGGAGGCCGCGGCGGGCGCTGAAGGGGATCCGGTGGCTAGGAGTTCTGGAAGCCGAACTGACGGATCCACCCGGGCAGTTAAGGAGACGGTGATGAGTGCGCAGACGACTGGGGCTCCGCCCCGGGGTACGCAGCGGTATCAGCTGGAGTCGGGCCTGGACCGGCTGCCCCCGGCGGAGCGCGCGGCGCGGGGTAAGGAGGCGCGGGCTGAGGTGCCGCGGGAAAGTCATGCGGTGTTCGACCCGGGGCCGGGCCGGCCCGACCCGATCGGCCTGCTGGAAGAGCAGGCGAAGTCGCGGGTGCCGGAGCTGGTGCCGATCCGGCGGGGCCGGATGATGGTGTCCCCGTTCACCTTCTACCGTGGCGCGGCGCTGCCGATGGCCAGCGACCTTTCCCACACTCCGGCGTCCGGGCTGGCCGTGCAGGCGTGTGGGGATGCGCACCTGTCCAACTTCGGGATCTTCGGCTCCGCGGAGCGGCTGCTGGTCTTCGACGTCAACGACTTCGATGAGACGACGCCCGGCCCGTGGGAATGGGACGTCAAGCGGCTGGCGGCCAGCATGGAGGTAGCGGCCCGCGGCAACGGGTTCGGCGGCAAGGACCGCCGTGAGATCGTCACGGCCACCGTGGCCAGCTACCGGCAGGCGATGCGCGACTTCGCCAAGATGACCAACCTGGATGTCTGGTACGCGCACGCGGACGTGGACCAGCTGCAGGCGCAGTTCGACTCGCAGATGAAAGCGCGGCAGCGCAAGATGGTGAGCAAGGGCATCGCCAAGGCGCGGACCCGGGACAGCATGCAGGAAGTGGCCAAACTGACCCACCTGGTGGATGGCCGGCCGCAGATCATCGCCGACCCGCCGCTGGTCGTCCCGATCGCGGACCTGCTGCCCAAAGATACCGACCAGGAGGCCTTCGAAGCCCAGATCAAGGACCTGCTCGCCGCGTACCGGCGGACGCTGGAAACCGACCGCCGGTACCTGCTCGAGCAGTATGAGATCGCCGACATCGCCCGGAAAGTCGTCGGCGTGGGCAGCGTCGGGACCCGCTGCTGGATCGTGCTGATGCTCGGCCGTGACGAGTCTGACCCACTGTTCCTGCAAGTCAAGGAGGCTGAGGCGTCGGTGCTCAGCCGGTTCGTGGGGGCCAGCAAGTACACCAACATGGGCGAGCGGGTGGCCGCGGGGCAGCGGCTGATGCAGGCCTCCAGCGATATCTTCCTGGGCTGGCAGCGGGCCCAGGCCGGCCTGGACGGCCAGCAGCGCGACTTTTACGTCCGCCAGCTGCGGGACTGGAAATACTCCATCGCCATCGAGGCCCTGATACCGCGCGGCATGCGGATCTACGGCCAGGCCTGCGGCTGGGCGCTGGCCCGCGCCCACGCCTGCTCCGGCGACCGGATCGCCATCGCCGCCTACCTCGGCGGCTCTGACGTCTTCGACAGGGCCATCACCCAGTTCGCCAGCGCGTACGCCGACCAGAACGAACGCGACCACAAAGAGCTCGTCGACGCCGTCGCCTCAGGACGGCTCACCGCCGAATCCGACCTGTGAGATAAGGCTGACGCAGTGCACGCGTGCGGCGGCAGTGCACGGAACCCACCGACCAGGCCCATGGAAGGAGCATGTGACGACGACGGCGACGATGACGGCGACAATCACGATGACTGAACCGACTCAGAGCCTGGTCACCGAAGGTGTCCAAAGCCTGGAGGTGCGCTGGATCTTCCCCGGCCAGCTGGAGGCTGCGGTGGCCGAATGGTTCCGGCGCTTCCCGGCCGAGACAGAGTCACGCCAGGACACCTACCTGCTGGATCCGCAGTGGCGCGGGCTGTCGGTCAAGGTCCGCGGAGGCTCGGCACTGGAGGTGAAGGTGTACCGCGGCAGCCCGGGAATCCTGAATCTGGCGGGACGCGCCCGCGGACGCATGGAGTCCTGGCAGAAGTGGTCCTTTCCCTTTAACCCGCTCCACCAGGGCGGCAATAACCTGGCCCACTGGCGGCCGGTACGCAAGAGGCGGCGGATCAGCCGGTTCTCACGGACCAGCGGGCCGGCCGCGGCCCACGCCCCGAGTCTGGGCCAGGAGTCGCGATGCGAGGTGGAACTCACCGAGATCCGTACGAGCGGCCAGGACTGGTGGACCCTGGGCCTCGAGGCGACCGGCCCCGCCAGTCTGCTCCGCGGCGAACTCCAGGCCACTGCAGCGCTGGTGTTCGCCCAGACCGCCCAGGCCCTGCCCGGCAGCGTGGAACCCGGCCTGAATGCATCCATGTCCTACGCCGAATGGCTGAGTCGGCGGCCTGGCGGCAAGAATGACGCGTTAAGGCTGCCCCTCTTCGAGCCCGTCCCCGGCACGCCACCCATCACGCAGTCGCCGTCGACCCTGGCCTCGCCATTGAGGACGTCGACGGTCATGTACATCATCTTCTTGGTATTGGTGGAGTAGACCCGGATCGTGTTCAGGCCGTCCTTCACGCCGGGCACCATGTTCTTCATCAGCGCGAAAACCGGGACCCCGGCCGAGATGTTGCCGCAGTTCATCTTGTACGTCAGGGCCGCCGGGGCGCCGGGGAACATCTGGATGAAGGTGTAGTCGACGTCGGCGCCGGGCTGGCTCGACGGGGAGACGACCGCGGCCTTCGACTGCAGGACAGAGTCGCCACCAAGGCCATCCATGCCCATTGGGTCGGGTGAACCGCGGACCGCGAAGGCCAGCTCCTCCAGGCCCTCACCCGGCTTGGGCACGCTCTTGCCCTCGAAATAGAACCCGCGGCTGGTCCCGCCCCGTATCAGGGTGATCGGGACCAGCATCTGCTCATTATTCCGGTCATGATGAATGAAACTCATGAAACGATTCCTTGCGCGATCTACGTTCCGGGATTGGCGAACGCGGAAGAACCTGCCTGGGCCGCTTCGGGTTCAGCCGGCCCGCGCCCTGTCGCTGTCCATCACCCGGCACGCGCACACCCAGGCAGGCGGCTTGTCATCACCTGCCAGCCGGTTTCACCTAGGTGGAAACCGTACGTATCGCACAACACAGTTCACAGCCACATCAGGCCGATCCACCGCAAGCTCGGCGTCTCCTCGCGGGCCCATGC
>JBEKCN010000576.1:0-4380 GCA_050014855.1 Streptosporangiaceae bacterium
CGGCAGCGGCTATGCCCGGATGAACTTCGCCACCAGCGCTGGCATCCTCGACGAGGCGACGGCCCGGATGGCGGTCGCCGCGGCTGCCCAGGACACGAGAGCGAAAGCGGTCAGGCCAGACCCTCAATGATCACGTGGACGGGACGGCCACCTGCGAACGGCTCAGCCGCCCGGCGTACTTCAGCGGCGATTTTGCCTTCCGGCATGCCGTAGCGCCCGATGACGTGCACCTCCATGTCCTCCTCGCGCAGCACTACACCGGTGACGCGGCGTCCGGGCAGATAGGTGCCGACTCCGCCGAGGTGCCCTCCGGACAGCCGCAAGACACCCGGCGCGGCCGCTACCGCCGCCGCCACCTCGTCAGCTGTCGTGACCGCTGATCTTGCCCCCACGGGGGGATCTTCCTCCGCTGGCTGGGTCATCGGCGGATACTCCTTCCCTGGGTCCCAGGTACCGGAGCAACGTTCCCTCAGCATGGGCCTTCACACAGGGCCGGTTTACCGCACGCGTGGAACGCGCCGGCGCCGGCCGCGTGCGGAACACGGTGACGGTTGGGGCCGTCGGCCGATCCTCGCTGGCCCGGCCTGCGAGGCGCTGCTGCCAGGCGGGCAGCGCCGCGGCGAAGGAATCCGGGTCCCCGCCGGCGTCGGGATGATGCGTACGCACCCAGGCGCGGTATTCGCGGCGCGCGCGCCCGTCCTCGTCCTCGTCCTCGTGCTCGTCCTTGTCCTTGTCCTTGTCAGCCACTGGGTTATTCGCCACCGACTGGTTCCCAGGCGCTCACCCGTGCTCCCTTCGTTGCGTTAACAGAACATCACCAAGAGACGGGCCAGGGCTAGTCGTCACGGCCGGATCGGTGAGCTGTGGGTCACAGCTGCCCGACGGCGCCCCTGAGCGGGACACCATCCTGGAGCCGGGCGAGCTGATCATCGGGGTCGAGCTGCCGCCTCCGCCGCCCGGCCCGTCCACCTACCGGAATGTGCGCGAGCGGGCCTCGTGCGCGTTCGCGCTCGTGTCCGTGGCCGCCCTGCTGGACGTCCCGGACGACGGGGTCATCCGGGAGCCCGGCTGGCCCTGGGCGGCGTGGCCGATGTGCCGTGGCGGGCGCGGCACGCGGAGCAGGCGCTGCGCGGCGCCCCGGCGACCGAGGATGCCGTCGCCCGGGCCGCCGCCGGGTCGATTAGACCAGAGCCGGGTCGCTGTCGGTGAGGTTAATGGCGTACCTGACCAGCTCGGTCAGGGTGCGGGCCACCGAGGCGGCGTCCCGCGCGTCACAGGTGAGCAAGGGGACCCCCGGATCGATCGCCAGTGCCGTACGGACGTCCTCTAGTTCGTACGGCAGAATCCCGTCGAAACAATTGAGCGCGACCACGAACGGCGCGTCCGGCACGTTCTCGAAGTACTCGATCGCGGGGAAACAGTCGGCCAGCCGGCGCGGGTCGGCGAGCACCACCGCGCCCAGCGCGCCGCAGATCAGGTCGTCCCACAAGAACCAGAACCGCTCCTGCCCCGGCATACCGAACAGGTACAGGATCAGGTCGTCGTCCGGGCTGGTCCGGCTGAAGTCCACGGCGACGGTGGTCGTCGTCTTATCCGGCGTGGCCGAGAGGTCATCGGTCCCCGCGCTGGCCTCGGTCATCAGCGCCTCGGCCGTCACCGGCTCGATCTCGGAGATGGACCGGACGAAGGTGGTCTTGCCGGCGCCGGACCCTCCCGCGATAACGATCTTGGTCGAGATCGCCGCGCGAGACAGGTTATGGCGGGATGGTCTGTTGACCAGGAAAAAAGCCTTTCGGGAAGTGCTTGTTCGGACATCCCGGCGCCAGCCGCGCCGGGATGGACGCGGACGGTGCCCTTGTCGGCCAGGCCGCTGATCAGGACCCGACGACCCCCGGCGGGATGCCCAGGTCCACCGGCCGGATGCCCTGCTCGGCCAGTTCATGCTTCGCCCGTCTCGGCGCCGAGCGGGGCGCTGGTTTCCGGGCCGTCCGGTGGGCTGGTGTCTGTGCTGGCTGCCGGGCCGCCGTTCTGGCTGGCCCGGGACTGTCCGCTCGTCCCGGTCACCTCGAGCTCATCATCGGCCACACCGTTGCTGGCGGCGGGAGCTTTGGGCTGTGCCAGGTTGCGCTGTGGCAGCGTCCCGGGGCCGTGAACGGGCTCCGCATCCGTCCGGGTCGGGGAGCCCGCTGTGGCGAGGCCGTTGCTGACCGTAGGCTCCGGGCGGTCGTGGAACAGGTCGCGCGGCAGGATCACATGGGCGGCGATGCCCCCGTACGGGCGCTCGCGCAGCTGGACTCGGAGGCCGTGCCGCTCCGCGAGCCGGCCGACGACATACAGGCCCATGCGCCGCGTGACGGCCGCTTCGAGTACCGGCGGGCGCCCCAGCCGGGTGTTGATATCGGCCAGCTGGTCGGTGGGGATGCCGATGCCGGAGTCCTCCACGGTCAGCACCAGCGTCCCGTCCCCGGTCCGTTCGGCCCGCACGACGACCACCGCGGTGTCCGGCGACTTGGACGTGGCATTGTCCAGCAGCTCGGCCAGGATGTGACTGACGTCGTCCGCCGGGCGGCCGGCCACCTGCACGTCGGGCAGGCTGGCGATCTGGGCCCGGCTGTACTCGGTGATCTCCGAGATGGCCGCGCGTACCACGTCCAGCAGCGGCACCGGCTCGAAGTCCCGGCTCGCACCGTCATGACCGGCCAGCACCAGCAGGTTCTCGCTGTTGCGGCGCATCCGGGTGGCCAGGTGGTCGATCCGGAAGAGCAGCTTCAGCTGCTCGGCGTCTTCCTCGTGGCCCTCCAGCTTCTCCATGACCTGGAGCTGGGTCTCGACCAGTGTGAGGTTGCGCAGGGCCAGCTCGGCCAGGACCCGGTACAGCGGGTTGCCGTCCCGCCCGGGCGGTGGAGCGGCCGGCCCGGAGACCGCGGATGACCCAGTGGGCGGCGCGGCCGACGAGGCCGTGGAGGACGCGAACGTCGGTGCGGGCATGACGAACGACGGCGCGGACGGTATGGAGCCAGCGGGCATCGGGGGCACGGGCCGGCCCGGGAAGGAGCCCGTCGCGCTCACAGGCCGACCGGGACCGTCGGCCCAGCCCGCTACCCAGTCCGCAAACGGCGCGGGCACCGCCGCCCGTGACCGTGCCGATCCCGGGAACGGGGGCATCGGGCTGGTGTCCCGTCCGGCTCGGTCGCTGTCGCGGGGCACACCCGGTCGCCGTGCCTCGTCCGGGCGGCAGCCAGCGAGGTACTCCCGGGCCGCCTGATCGGGATCGAGGCGCTCGTTGACCTCTCCGATGCCCAGTTGGCCCGGGTCCGGCCGGGCCGAGGCCGAGGAGATCCCGGGCTGCTCGGAGCGGGACGCACGATGCTGCGGGCGGTACCCGAACGGCCGGGGCGCCGCGCTGGCCGCGCCCGGCTTTGCAGCCGCCAGGTCGGACGGGGCGGCATTCGGCGGCCCCGCCGGGCTTGCGGAGTCTCCGGAGTCTCCGGTCGTGGCGGGGCCCGCGGTGGCTGGCGAGGACCTGTACGCCGGTAGTGCGGACCCCCTGCGCGTCGGCTGCGCCGCGGCCCGCTCCGCCGCCCCCGTCGGCACCCCGGCCGCCCCCGTCGGCACCCCGGCCGCCCCCGTCGGCACCCGTGCCGCCGCTCCCGTCGGCACCCCGGTCGGCGCCCCCGTCGGCTGGCCCCGGTGCAGCAGCCGGCTGAACGGGCCCCGGCTGCGGAACCGGCGGTGCCCGCCAGACTGGTCGCCCGCAGAATCCGGCTGGCCCGCCCCCGTTGGTGCGGGCGACGGATACGCAGTGTCCCTGCTCGTATGCGAAGAGTAGTCATCAGAGGCAGTGGGTTGCGGATACGTCACGTTGGATATCTCCTTATCGGCGACCTGAGCGGCGGGATGCCGCCGCCTCAGCTAGGGGGTGCGGCCCGGCGGGCGGCCTCAGCTGATCCGCGGCCCCCTGCCATGCCGAAGCTGGCGGGAGGAGGTGAGGCGTTCACGATCGGCAAGTGAACAAGATTCCTCAGCCAGAGTATTTCACCGAAGGTAATCGTAGCAAGATCGAGAGTGACAACGCTTGACGCAAGTGAATCCGGTGGGATTGCATGGCGAAGGCCCGGGGACGTCGGCGGCGCTGCGCCGTGATTGACTGACCGGCATGGAACCGGCTCAGATCGCCCTGCTCAGGACGGCCGACCGTGGCTGATCTAAGGGTTCTGTTCATCGGCGGCAGCGGCATAATCAGCGCGGCCTGCTCGCAACTGGCCGCCGAGCGCGGCATCAAGCTGTCCGTGCTGAACCGCGGCGCCACGCACCTGCGCCCCCTGCCGCCCGAGGCCACCGTCCTGCACGGAGACATCCGCGACCACCTCGCGGCCCGCG
>JBEKCN010000577.1:0-3893 GCA_050014855.1 Streptosporangiaceae bacterium
CGGTGAAGCAGGAGCCGTGCATGACGGCGAGCGTGGCGGGGTTGAGGTCGGCCAGTCGCCGGATCGTGGGACCGGTGTCTGGTGTCAGGCAGCTGGCCCTGAAGGCGTCCTCTGCCTGGGCGGCGGCGCCGGTAATGTCGCCGGTCGTGATCGCCGGGCCGTTGCCCAGCTGGGTGAAGAGGTCCCCGCACAGTAGCGTGCTGGTGGTTTCCTCGTACAGGACCCTGGCCTCCCAGCCGTGCGGGACATGTGGCGTGTCGATATGCCGCACCCGGTGCGCGCCGAGCTGGAGGACTTGGCCGTCGGCGAGCGGCACGGGCGGCCGGTCGGCCAGGTCGTTCAGCGACACCATGCAGCCGAGCGCCCCATGGGCGACTTCGGCCTGAGGCGCTGCGGCGAGCAGCTGGTTCATGGCTCCGCACTCGTCGGCTTCGACATGGCCGAAGGTGATCCAGCGGAGCCGGTCGAGCGGGGTGATCGCGGCGATGGCCTCGGCGAGGAGCGGGAAGGTGGCTCGATGTCCGGTATGGAACAGCAGCGGCTGCTCGTCGTCGATGAGGTATTGGTTGAAGGTGAGGCCGGTCGGGCCGATGTCGGGCACGAAGGTGGAGAACCGGTAGATCCCCTCGGCGATCTCGCTGGTCTGGGTGTCCATGGCGCGCTCCTTTGCGGGTTCAGGCGGCCGGGTCCTGGGGTGAGGTGGCCGGGCTAGAGGGGCAGGGGGTGGCGCAGGATTCCGGTGCCCTGGCCGCGTCCGGACAGGATCCGGCCGAACTCGATGGCGTCCATGTCGACGTGCTCACCGCCGGTCCCTGAGCGGTACTCCCCTCCGGCCGGGCCGTCGAGGGAGAGGGTGAAGGGCTCGCCGTGGGTGCCCGCCCATTCGGCGACGAGGTCGGCGACGATGCGGCCGTCGTGGCCGGGGTCGAGATCGAGCGTCTTGCCGGTAGCCCTGGCCAGGTCGATCCGGTGCATCCACACGTCGCGGGTGAACCCGATGTCGAACAGATAGGACAGCGGCTGGCGGCCGACCGGGGCGGGGAGGTTGAGCAGGGGGAGCCTGGCGATCGGGCGCGGGAGGCGGGTGCGGGCCCGCAGGGCCCTGGCCGAGGCGACGTCCCACTCGGTGATGAGCTGCCCGGTGCTCAGGCCGGCGCGCTCGCGGATCTGGAGCTGGTTCATCCCGTCCCACCAGTACTGGCCGCCGATATCAGCGATCAGCGGGCGTCCCTTGCGGACCTGGCGGGCGAACTCGCGCGGCGATGCCTGGCCGGCGGCGGACCCGACGACGTGGGCGGCCACGGCCCGCGCGTCCCACAGCGGGCAGTCGGTGGGCTTGGCCCAGTCGCCGGGCTCGAAGCTGCGCAGCAGCGTGGCGAACTTGGCGTTCTCCACCGCCGCGATCTGCATCGCCTCGCCGTGGGCGATCCTCGGCACGGTGCTTACATCCTTCATGGTGGCCTGGCTCATGGTCGTTTCCCTTCGCGGACGCTTTGCTGCCGGTGCCGGTCGACATCGGCGAGGAACATCTCAACTGCCCGCTGGGCTAGGCGGACCCAGCGATCGCCGCCCGGGTCGTTGGCCACCTGCTGGTGGGCGAGGCCGTTCACCAGGGCGCTGAAGACGTCGAGGTCGGACGGGTCGGACACGCCGGCCGCGCTGAGCCGCTGGCGGGCGATCTCGTAGAACTCCAGGGCGAGGGCGTAGGACGCCGCAGAGGGCTCGAAGCCGGGGATTGTCCGCTGGAAGAGCATCTGGTGGCGTACCACGTCCTGGGTCGAGAACCGCACCAGTGCCTCGGTGAACTCCACGAGCGCCTGGCGGGGGTCGTCGCTGAGGGACAGGGACCGGACCCTCTCCAGGAGCTGGCGGTTGCCGTCGGCGAACATCAGGTCGTACAGGCCGAGCTTGGAGTCGAAGTAGGCGTACAGGGACGGCTGGCGCAGGTCGACGCGGTCGGCAAGGTCCCGGAGCGAGATCACGGCGAGGCCGTCGCGATGGGCCAGCGCCCAGGCCTCGGCGAGGATCGCGGACAGCTTCGCCTGCCGGCGGCGCTCCCGTGGATCGACTTGCTGTCTCTCGGTCATCTGCACGGATCGCTTCGCTTCCTATCATCGATCGATAACCTATCGCTGATAGTTCCAGTTCGGCCCGAGGCTTGTCAAGTCCCATGAGCCCGCGCCGTGCCACGCCGGACGAGGCAAGACGGACAACGTTGCCGTGGGCAGTGAACTATGCGGGATCAAGAAGGGTTGCCACCCGGGACGTCCGGGACCTGGAGGAGCGCTGGAGAGGAGTGCCGCCCGGCGCCACGCTCAGGCTGTCCTGGCCGCTGGCGCGCGACTTCTTCACCTGGAGCGACGGGAAGCACACGACCGGCCGATGACCAGGGCCAGCCCGGCACAGAACGTCCCGTTCGGGCACGGCCATCCGGCGGAGCTTCCACACCCGATTACCGCGCCTAACGGCGGCCCTTGGAGCACCCAGCGGCGCTGTGCCTGGGAACTGGCTACCTCATTCCTCATTGCGACCCGACGTACTGACACGTCGTCGGCTCAGGCGCAGAGAAGCCGATCAATCTTTGTGGCTATGACGGGCAGAGCGCAGATTTCGCGCAGGCCGGGTATCCCTCGCGCTCCGCCCGCTCACGCGTCCCTAGCCTCCGGAGCTACCGTCCCCGTCGTTCCCGCCGCTTCAGACGCCGCTCCCGCAGCCCCCGTTCCCGCTCCAGCCCCCTCCGTCACAGCGTCCTGCCTAGCCTCGCCAGGAACCCCAGCCTCGCCAGGAACCCCAGCCTCATAAGAAGCCCCGGCCGGCTCCTCCTGGAGCCCCCGCCGCAGGCCGGCCAGCGCCACGATCGTGGCCACGGCCATGATCCCGGCCATCACGTAGAACACGGTCCGCGTCGCGTAGGCGAAGTCCACCCGGTAGAACTGCGGGATCGCCCCCAAGCCACCTCCACCGCCCGCGGTGGAGCCCGAGCCGCCGGAGGATCCCCGCGACTGCGCGAGCACCGCCGCCTCGGCCTGCGCCCGCGCCAGCGGCAGCCCGCGGGCGACCAGCGACGTGGTGAGCCGGCTCCGCATCTCGGTGACCAGGATCGTGCCCAGGATGGCCAGTCCCAGGCTGGCGGCGTAGTTCCGCACCGTCTGGGTGATACCGGTAGCCTCGCCGTACGTCAGCCGCGACGCCCGGTTGACCGCGTCCGTGCTGGCCGGGCCGAGCATGAAGCCCATGCCGGCGCCGGCCAAGATGATGTACCACTGCTGGGTGCTGAAGCTGAGGCCGGTGACCTTGCCCGCCCACAGGTAGAACCCGGCCGCCGCGAGGGCGCAGCCCAGAGTGACCGGGAGCTTGGCCCCGCGCCGGTCGAGCATCCGGCCGCCGACCTGGGCGGCGATGACGAAGCCGATGAAGAAGTAGAGCAGGAACAATCCCGCCTGCGAGGCCGTCTTGCCCAGCGAGATCTGCGCGTACTCGCTGGCGAAGAAGAACACCGGGATGAAGACCATCGTGGCCACGCCGAGCACCAGGTTCTCGACCCGGAACGCCCGGATGCGGAAAATCCTCACCTGCATGAGCGGCACGGGAGTCCGTTCCTCCACCAGGTAGAACGCCAGCAGCAGCACCGCGCCGGCCGCGATGCACAGGCCGGTGCCGGGATTGCTCCAGCCCCAGATGCCCGACTGCTGGAAACCGAACACGCTCAGCGCGACGCCCGATGCGATCAGCACCAGCCCCCGGTAGTCGATCCGGGCCGGCCGGTACTCCGTCGCGGGCCGCGAGATGTAGATCAGTACCAGCGCGATCACCGCGACGGGGATGTTGACCCAGAAGATCGCGCGCCAGGTCCACTGGGTGAGGAATCCGCCCAGCAACGGCCCGATGGCGGT
>JBEKCN010000578.1:0-3888 GCA_050014855.1 Streptosporangiaceae bacterium
ACGATTCCCGGCGTTAGTCCCCCAAGTGCTCGGCACGGCAGATACTAGCAAGCCTACGGCGCCCCACTATCCTCCTGGCGTGATTTCGGCTTCGTCTTCTCCGGCTAAAGCGGATAGTCTCACACCTGGATTTATATCGCGCCACCGGCATACGGTGCCCGTGGAATACAGAAGGAGGCTGAGGCATGTTCTCTGCCAGGTCGGCGGCCATAGCTGCCGACGACCCGCGGCCCGGACCTGCCACGGGTAAGAATGCCGCAGTAGAGGCCTTCATTCAGTATGCCGCATTTAAGGCCCACGGCACTTGTGCGGCATTTAAGGCCCACGGCACTTGTGCGGCATTTAAGGCCCACGGCACTTGTGCGGCATTTAAGGCCCACGGCACTTGTGCGGCTTTGCCGGCCGCGCGCGGGTGAGCGGCCGCGGCGCTGGCGCCAGGGCCAGCGGCCCGAGGCATCGGTCCCGCGTCCGTTTCCGTGGCGCGGGGCGACGGCACATGCGGCCCGCGGGCGGCTCCGGGCCGGCCGAGAAGACCACCCTGGCGGCCACGGCAGCCCGGGCACTTGGCTGGACCTTCATCAGCAATGCGCTGAGCAAGCTGGGCACGGTCGGGATCGGGGTCGTGCTGGCGAGAATGATCGGCCCGCACGCGTTCGGCACCTATGCCGTCGCGTGGGTCGCCCTGCTGGCCATGCTGAGCCTCAACGACCTGTCGGTGAGCATGGCCATCGTCCGCTGGCCGGGTGATCCGGCCGAGATCGCGCCGACCGTCACGACCATCGCCGTGGCGGGCAGCGTCGTCATGTACGCCGCCTGCTTCTTCGGCGCGCCCGAGTACGCCTCGGCCATGGGGGCGCCGGCGGCCGCGGACGTCATCCGCGTCCTGGCGCTCAGCGTCGTGCTCGACGGGCTGGTCTGCACGCCGGTCGGGCTGCTGGACCGGCACTTCCGACAGGACCGCAGGATGATCGCGGACCAGGTCAACGGCTGGCTCGGCGCCCTGGTATCCATCGGCCTGGCCTGGGCCGGGCTGGGCGCGATGAGCCTGGCCGTGGGCCGGATCGCCGGCGCGGTAGCGGCCGCGATCCTGTACCTAACGTTCTCGCCCGAGCCGCTACGGTTCGGCTTCGACCGGGCCAGGGCCCGCGCGCTGCTGCGGTACGGGACGCCGCTGGCCGGGTCGACGGTCGTGGTGTTCGCCGTCACCAACGTGGACCAGTTCGTGGTAGGCCGCGTGCTCGGCGCCACCGCCCTCGGCTTCTACGTGCTCGCACTGAACCTCGCCACCTGGCCCGTCACTATATTCTCGCTGCCGGTCCGCAATGTCGCGCCTGCCGCTTTCGCGCGCCTTCAGCATGATCATGCGGCCATGCGCGCGGCCTTCCTGTCGGCGGCGGCCCTGCTCTGTGCCGTGGCCCTGCCCGTCTGCCTGGTGATCGGGGGGTCGGCCGAGCCGCTGATCATGTTCGCCTACGGCGCGCGCTGGCTCCCCGCCTCGCGGGTACTGCTGTCGCTGTCCCTGCTCGCCGCACTGACGATCTTCTTCCAGCTGGCCTACGACTACTTCGTGGTACTAGCCAGGACCCGCGTCGTGTTCACCGTTCAGCTCGGCTGGCTCCTGGCGCTGATCCCCGCGCTCATCGTCGGCGCCCGCCTCGGCGGAATCGCCGGCGTCGGCGCGGCCGAGGCCGCGGTCGCCGGCGGCGTGATCCTGCCGTGGTACCTGCACGAGCTGAAGGGGGCGGGCATCCGGCGGCGCATGCTGGGCTCTCGCCTGTGGCTTCCACTGGCCGGCGCAGCGGCCGCGGGCGTCGCCGCGGCGGGCACGGCGCGGGTGATGCCCAGCAACCTGGCCGCGCTCGCGGTCAGCGGCGTGGCGGGGCTCGCCATCGTCGGCCTGCTTGTCTTCCGGATGCGGGCCGGGTTCGCCCGGCTCCGGCAGGGCCGCGGCGAGACGGCCGGCCCGAAAGTCCTGGCCCTCCCAAGCAGCGCCCCAGTCTCCTCAGCCGCCCCGGACGCCCGGGCATCCGGGGCCGGTCCCCCGCACGCGCCCCGGGGCCCGTAGACGGTCCGCGCGACCCCGTAGACGGTCCGCGCGACCCCGTAGATGGTCCGCGCGACCCCGTAGGCGGTCCGCGCGACCCCGTAGACGGTCCGCGCGACCCCGTAGACGGTCCGCGCGACCACGTAGACGGTCCGCGCGACCCCGTAGACGGTCCGCGCGACCCCGTAGACGGTCCGCGCGACCCCGTAGACGGTCCGCGCGACCCCGTAGGCGGTCCGCGCGACCCCGTACCAACAGCAACCAGACATCCAGCCGTAAAGGCAGCGTTCCGTGTCGGTCAGCTGATATGCCGCGTGCGGACGGATCCCGCATAATAAAGCGAAACAGGCCTGCCTGAATATCCGGGTAAACGCCTGGGTATCCGGGCTATGTCCGCTGTGGTCGAGGAAATAGATCTGCTGGCGCATGACCAATTGCTGGCCACAGTCACCGCCGTCGCTCATAATGCTGTGACGTGACGACAATCGTGATTCCCGCGCACAATGAGGGCCGAGTAATCCGGCGCCTGCTTGAGCAGCTCATAAACGGCGCCGACCCGGGCGAGATGGACATAATAGTCGTTGCCAACGGCTGCGCAGATGACACCGCCGAGGTGGCGGCCTCATTCGGGCCGGCCGTCCGGGTCCTGACCCTTCCCGTCGCCTGCAAGCATGAGGCTCTGATGGCGGGAGACCGCGCTGCCGGAGGCTTTCCGCGCATTTATGTCGATGCGGATGTCGAGTTGCGGGTACACGACGTCCGGGCACTGGCGGCGGCGCTGTGCCAGCCGGGGATGCTGGCTGCCGCGCCGCGGCGGGAACAGGTCATGACCGGGCGGCCGTGGCAGGTGCGCTGGTACTACGACGTCTGGACGCTGCTGCCAGGGGTCCAGCGCGGACTGTGGGGCCGGGGGGCCATCGCCGTGAACGAGGCCGGGCACCGTCGCCTGGCCGGCCTGCCGCCGCTTCAGGCCGACGATCTCGCCGCCTCGCTGATGTTCGAACCGCACGAGACGGCGCTGGTGCCCGGCGCCCGGGTCATCATTCACCCGCCGAGGACGTTTGCCGGCCTGCTGTGCCGCAGAGCCCGCTGCGTGACCGGGGTCGCGCAGATCGAACGCGCGCAGGGTCTCGCTGACTCGGCTGGCCGGACGCGGATATCCGACCTGACCGCCATCATCCGGCGTCGGCCGGGCATGCTGCTGCGGGTCGGGTACTTCCTGTCGGTGGGCGTCTTCGCCCGGCTCAGGGCCAGCCGCGCCCGCGCCCGCGGCGACTACCAAACCTGGCTGCGTGATGAGAGCAGCCGCACCGCCTCCGCCCAGTCGGCCGCCCAATCGGCCGCGCCGCCCTCCTGAGCCAGGCCCCGCGGTTCCCGTGACCGCCGTGCCCCGTCAACTGGAGGGCGGGACCATGTCCCGCATAACAGCTGAATCGTCGGCGCCCGGCAGATCTCGGACATACCGGCGGTCCTCGCCGCCGCCCCTGCAGGCTCATCGTTCCGCTGGTTAGCGTGCCGCAAGAGGATCTAGGGGAGATCAGCGCGCGATGGCGGTCGAACCGGCAGGTGGTTAGCTTCACGCCGGCCTAGGATCCTGGATCCTGCTGGGAGCTGCGGCCGCGGCCGCGGACCCCCCGTCGCACTGGCGCTCCGGGCGATCCGTCCCGCTGGGGATGCGGCGCCTTATGCCCGAGCCCGCTCCCTGAATACCCGGCCGCGGTACCGGCCGGGTATTCAGGCCCGCCCGCGCGTTCAGGCCCGGCCGCCCGCTCAGGCCCGGCCGCCCGCTCAGGCCCGGCCGCCCGCTCAGGCCCGGCCGCCCGCTCAGGCCCGCCCGCCCGCTC
>JBEKCN010000579.1:0-3887 GCA_050014855.1 Streptosporangiaceae bacterium
TTCTCGGTCAGCCCGAACTCGCCGTAGTAACCAGCCGTTTCCTCGACGTTGGGGACCCCGATCGTGATCCGGGTCAGCCGGTGCAGAGCCATGTCAGTCGCCGCCTTCTGAGTCCTCGTAAGGCGGGCCCGCCACGAACTCGTTGCGCAGTTCGCCGATGCCTTCGATGTGGCTGGTCAGCACCGCGCCTGGCGGGATGAACCGCTTCGGGTCACGGGCGTTGCCGACCCCCGACGGGGTGCCGGTGAAGATGATGTCGCCGGGCAGCAGCGGGCAGACGGCCGACAGCTGGGAGACCAGCTCCGGCACGTTGAACATCAGGTCACGGGTCCGCCCGAGCTGCAGCACCTCGTCGCCCAGCCGGCAGCCGAGCTCCAGGTCGTCCGGGTTGCCGAGTTCGTCCACCGTGACCAGCGCCGGCCCGAGGGGGGCGAAGCCGGGGTAGGACTTGCCCAGCGAGAACTGCGGCACCGGCCCGGCCAGCTGGACGACCCGCTCAGAAAGGTCCTGCCCCACGGTGAACCCGGCCACGTGGCCATAGGCGGCCTCCTCGCTCACGCGGTGCGCCGGCCGGCCGATCACGACCACGAGCTCGACCTCCCAGTCGACGTACCGGCTGGGCAACTCGACGGTGGCGTTCGGCCCGGTAATGCTGCTCTGGAACTTGGTGAACACGGTCGGCGAATCGGGGCGCCCCATCTTCGACTCGCTGACGTGGTCGGCATAATTGAGCCCGATGGCGAAAACCTGCCGTGGAAGGGGCGTCGGCGCGCCGAGCTCAGCCGGGTCGACCGCGAAGTCCCCGCGGTCCCCGCGGGCCGCCGCCCACTCCCGGAACTCGTCCCACCGGGAAAAGATTGCCTGCGGGTCGCTGGAGAACCGGCCGTCGCTGGCCTTCTCGACGTCCAGGCCGGCGCCCGAGGCATCCAGCAGCACGAGCCGCTGGCCGACGTTGACGATACGCACATGAACTCCATTCGCCGGGGTACGTTGAGCGTTCTCATCGTGGTCAGTCCGAAAGTCGATTGTCAATAGATAATCGATTTCCGGGTCAGTGATATTATCCTGCCCATGGCCAAGCGAACAGGCGGTGAGAGTCTCGCCGTCGACGTGTATGACCAGCTGCGGGCCGATATCTTCGACCGCCGCTTCTCTCCCGGGGAGCGCCTCAAGCCCAGCGAGCTCGGTGAGCGCTTCGGCGTCAGCATCAGCGTGATGCGCGAGGCCCTGGGCCTGCTCGCCGCGCAGAACCTGGTGCGCATCGAGCGTAACCGCGGCTTCCACGTGACCACGCTGTCGCCCGATGCCCTCGCGGACCTGACGCTGGCCCGCAAGATCAACGAAGGCGCGGCGCTGCGGATGTCGGTCGAGCGTGGCGGCGTCAGCTGGGAGTCCGAGGTCCTCGCGGCCCACCACCGGATGGCCAGCGAGCCGATCTACGGCCCGGACGACCCGCATCGGCGGAACAACAACTGGGCCGTCGCGCACGTCGCGTTCCACGACAAGCTGATCGACGCCTGCGGCAGCCCCGTGCTGCTGGACATCTGCCGCCGGCTGTCCGACGCCGCCGAACTGTACCGGGCCTGGTCCGGTGCCTGGGCCGACGGCCGCCAGCCGGTCAAGCGGGACATCGCCACCGAGCACCGGGAGCTGATGGAGGCCGCGCTGGCGCACGACGCCGACCGTGCCGTGCTGCTGTTCGAGGCGCACGTCGGCCGCACCGCGGCTATCCTGCTGGACCTCGACGGCCGGGGCCGCACGATGATGGACGAGGTGGGGGCATCCAGCCGCTCCGCCTATCCCGCCTATCCCGCCGCTCCGCCCGCGTCCGCGCCCAGTTGGCCGCCCGGCGGCAGCAGCCGATGCTCCACGTAGAACTCCAGCAGCAGGGCGGTCTTGTTGATGTGGTCGGTGAGCTGAGCGACGGCCCGTTCCGCGTCGCGATCGAGCGCCGCTTCCATCAGCCCGCGGTGCTCGGCGGGCACGTCGCGGGGGGCCTGGTCGGTGGAGAACGAGCCGGACCAGCGCCGGTACAGCTCGGCGGTCTCCCTCATGCTGGCCGCCAGGTCGCGGAGCCGGGGGCTGGGGCACGCGCTGAGCAGCGCGCTGTGGTACTCCGCATGCGCGCGGGCCCAGTCCTCGGTGACCGTCTCGCCCGCCTCGCCGGTCAGGAACTGGGTGCGCGACAGCCGGTGATGGCTGGCCACGACCCGGGCCTCGTACTCCACGTCGGCGTGCTCGATCGCCTCCCGCAGCCCCTCACCCTCGATCAGGATCCGCAGCTTGGAGATGTCCCGCACGTCATCGATGTCCAGGCCAACCACCGAGAACCCGAGCTGTGGCTCGGCCACCACCAGGTCCTGCTCGGTCAGCCGGGTGAGCGCCTCCCGTACCACGGACAGGCTCACCTTGTACTGGGTGGCGATGACCCGGGGGCTCAGCTTCGCCCCGGGTGCATAACGGCCGGCCAGGATGTCCGCGCGAATATCGGCGTACACCGCCCCGCTCAGCGTCCGGGGGGCCGCGGGGTCACGCATCAGATCTCCTCCGGCTTTTGGCAAACCGTACCACGCTGGACGATCCTGGCTCCAAACAACGAGTATTCATATTGAAATCGATTTTTGCCAAAAGAATCCTTGACATCCCCACCAGGCCATATCCACACTCATCTGAGCACCACACACTCACCGATTGGGGCAGCGTGCGATTCGTCAAGGCAGACACGGAGCAGGGACCTCGGCTGGGCGTCGTCCGGCCGGACGGCGTGGCCGAACTGGCCCGCACCGAATCCCGGCTCGAGCCGTACTTCGGTGACGACGGGGAGGCTCTGCGCCGGCTGGCCGACGCGATCCACGCCGACCCGGCCGGCGAGTCCGGCCTGGACGCGCTCACCCTGCTGAAGCCCGTCGACCCGGTCTCCATGCGTGACTTCATGGTCTTCGAGGAGCACGCCCTGCCCAGCTGGCGCAAGTCCGGGATGAGCCGCGGCCCGGACGTCTGGTACGAGCAGCCCATCGGCTACTTCAGCAACGCGGCGACGATCCGCGGCCCGCGGGACCCGATCGAGATCCCGGGCGGCTCGGAGCGGCTCGACTTCGAGCTGGAGGTGGGTGCGGTCATCGGCCGCGAAGCGGTTTCGGTCTCCCCGGACGGGGCCGCCGACCGGATCGCGGGCTTCTGCATCCTGTGCGACTGGTCCGCCCGTGACCTTCAGTTCCGCGAGATGGACGGCCGGCTCGGCCCGTTTAAGGGCAAGGATTTCGGCTCCTCGCTGGGCCCGATCTTCATCACCCCGGACGAGCTGGCCTCGCGCCGCAGTGGCAACGGCTACGACCTGCTGATGACCTCCAGCGTGAACGGCCGCCAGTACGGCAGCGACCGCTGGTCCTCGGCGTACTGGTCGTTTGAGGACCTGATCTCCTACGCCTCCTGGAACTCCCGGCTGGAGGCGGGCTCGATCATCGGCAGCGGTACCTGCCAGGGCGGCTGCATCCTGGAGCTGTCCAACCGGCACTCCCCGGAGGAGTACCCGTGGCTCGCCGCCAGTGACCAGGTGACTCTGAGCATCGAGCTGATGGGCGACATCCGGGCCACGGTGCGGGCCCCGGCCCGTGGCCCCTGGCCGGGCCGTAAGCAGATCGCCCCGGACGGTGCGCAGAAGACCCCCGCCTAGCCCAGAGATGACCAGGGGGAGATGGGGGGCGCCATCCCGGCGCGGTGCTTACGAGATCCATCCCGGCGTGGTGCTTACGAGATGCTGCGTACCGCCGCGGCGATCGGAGTGTCGCCACTGACCAGTTCCAGCGTCTGGTGCCGGGTGCCAGGCTCGTCGAGCAGGGCGGTGATGACCGCGGCAACGTCCGCGCGGGGGATCGTGCCCCGGGGGA
>JBEKCN010000580.1:0-3883 GCA_050014855.1 Streptosporangiaceae bacterium
GCCGGACGACGACCGGCTGGAGGAGGCCGACCTCACGGATGGAAGATGCGAGCTCTTCCAGCGCCTCTTCATCGAAGGTCCGCCGCGGCTGGCGCGGGTTGGGGGTGATGGCGCCGGTCGGCACCTCCTCGAAATAGGCGCCGGTGATGGGCTGGGCACCCGCCGCGCCGTCCTCCGTGAGGGTGGCGGCCCGCTGCTCCGGTGTACCGCCGGCTCGTGCTGCCGCGGACGAGCCAGCTTCGCCGGTCCCCACCGCAGCCGGGATGAGCGCACCGAGTCCTTTGCCGAGCCCGCGCCTCTGCTGAGTCACCGCATCTCCTTGCTCCAGGCCGTTTAACGCCACTGGTCATCCTGCCAGGTGCTGCGGGGCCGGGAAGCATCGAAGTGACCAAACGGTCTATCCGGGATTGCCGTCGCTGGGCATCACAGACGGCCAGGCCGGACAGCAGGCGCCGGTCGCGGTCCGCCGCGTCTGCCGGAATCGGGCTGGACCCCGCGGATCAGGACTGCTCAGTCGGGACACGCTCTGGATCGTTTTCATGACCGGCCGGTTCATGACCGGCCGGCAGAACGGCCGTCCGCACGATACCGGCGGCCCGGAAGAGGCCGCGAATGTCCTCCCTGACCTGCTCGTCCTGAACCCTGCGGAGCCATTCCCGCGGGGTGGCCCCGACCCGGGTCATCAGACCCGGAACCTCAGCCAGCAGCCCGGAGATGAGGGTGGCCTGGTCGGTCAGCCGGCGTGGCTCGCCCTCGGAGTTGATCAGGTGGCCGTGCCGGGACAGGTAAACGCTGCAATCCGGGACGATTGCGCCCGACGTCAGACATACGGGATAGCGGGACGGCAGGCGCACGCGGCGGTAGTTCGGCTCGGTGGCGTCCATCGCGATGAGCGCTTCCGGTCCGAGCCAGACGACCCACAGCTGGGATACGGCGGCTGGATCGGCAACCGGCGTCGCCGGCACGTATCCCGCTCTGCTGACGTGCGCAGATACCCCCACCGCCAGACCATGGACCTGTACCGCCGCCATCGGCAGGACCGTGGGCAGGCCGGCGTTACTCATCTTGCGCCGTACCTGGGCCGGTGAGGCGTTCGAACCAACCGAGAGAACCGGCGTCCGCTGGCTGAGAGGCGGTGCCCCCGCGTCGCGGAGGAAGCGGTCAAGCGGGATGTCTGGGCCGACCAGCTCGGCCCTGCGGGTGCGTCCCGCCCGCCGGACCGGCCATTCACCCGGGGGGACCGCCCGCAGCGGCAGGACGTCCAGCACAGCCGTGCCGGTGACCAGGACCGCGGCCCGCCGGGGCGGGAGGCCAGGATAGGTCAGCGGGGCAGTCAGCGGATCCGTCCCGCTCTCCGCATTCACCATGGCCACCAGCCTCCGGAAAGTCCCGTGCTTATGCCGCTCCGGGTGAACGGTCCGCGCCGGCGGCCCACGTCATTGGCGGGCCGCCCGGCCCCTTCTTACTGTGGCGCTGCCGGATGACGATGGGACAGTTCCCGCGCCGCCCCGACGTACGCGATCGAGCCGCTGGAGCCGGGGTCGTAGGTGATGACGGACTGGCCGTAGCTGGGGGCTTCGGACACACGAACGCTGCGCGGGATGATCGACTGCAGCACCACATCGCCAAAGTGGGACCGCACGTCGTCCGCAACCTGGGCGGCCAGCCGGGTCCGGCCGTCATACATCGTCAGCAGAATGGTCGTGACCTGCAGCATCTCGTTCAGGTGCGCCTTGACCAGGTCGACGGTCCTGAGCAACTGCTCGAGGCCCTCCAGGGCGTAGTACTCGCACTGAATGGGGATCAGCACTTCCCGGGCCGCGACCAAGGCGTTGAGGGTCAGCAGTCCAAGCGACGGAGGGCAGTCGATGAGGATGTAGTCGAGGGCTGAGGAATCGTAGGCCGCGACCGCCCGGGCCAGCCTGCCCTCACGCGCGACGAGGGGAACGAGCTCGATCTCGGCTCCGGCCAGGTCGATGGTAGCTGGGGCGCAGTACAGGCCGGGCAGGCCCTCAACGGGCTTGACGATTTCGGCCAGCGGCCGGTCCTCCACCAGCGTGTTGTAAACCGACAGTGTTCCCACGCGATGATCGACATTCAGGGCGGTGGAGGCGTTCCCCTGCGGATCAAGGTCCACCACGAGAACACGTGAACCGTGCTGCGCCAGGCTGGCCGCCAGATTCACCGCGGTGGTGGTCTTGCCGACGCCACCCTTCTGGTTGGCGACCGTCATGATCCGGCAGCTGGCCGGGCGGGGCCACTGACGGTCGTCACCGGAACCACGCACTCCCACCACGGCTTCCGCGGCACGGGCGATCGGGGTGTCCCGTGTATTCTGCGGGACCTCCGGTATCACGACCGACCCGACGCCGCCTTTGCCCCGCGCCGTCGTTCGCCCTTGCATCGCGTCCTCCACTTTGTTCCCGGTCGGTGCGTGCGCCGCAGGTCCGGCGGCCGGGAAAGTCGCTGTTTCACATGAAACTGCCGACAGTGCCTGCTCTGTCCCGGCAGCGCCAGGCCCAGCGGGTGAGCTTGTACCGTTCAGCCCTTCAGCGGGCACCGGAGCAGCCGGTCCGGTGGCCGCTCCTGACCATTTGACCTCCAGGGCCGGAGCCAGGAGTTCATCGGCGCCGGTCAGCAGACCGAGCGGCCAGCCGAGCCCTCCAGCACGTGGCGCACCGTCGGCCCCGTCCGGTGTTTGCGCCAACTCTGGGCCCTCCGGCTCAACGTGCCCGTGGTGAAGTCCGGGTGGCTCGGAGTACGTCACGGACGCGGGGCGATCAGGCCACCCAAGGCCCTTGGCAGGGACCATCACGCTGCTCCTCTCCGCATCCAGCCCAGCCGCCGGACATCCTGGCGTAAGCGCGCGACCCCGGTCGCCGCCGGGGCCGGTGACCACCGCAGCGCGCTCGCTGCCCACCGCTAAAGATGCCCAGCTTCAACGCCTCCGCGCCTTGTCTGCCGTTAGGATACGGACGACCGTTGCCGGTGGTTCGACGATACCGTGACCCACCCTCAGAACTTCAGCGCTCTGTACTCTCAGCCGTCTCAGCACCGGGGCGGCCTCATCGATCTCGGCGGGCGCCTGCTCTCCCTTGAGCGCCAGGATTGTTCCGCCTGGCCGGATGACCCCAACCGACAGCTGCACGAGCCGGTCCAGGGGAGCGACGGCCCGGGACGTGGCCACGTCGGCACGAAGCACCCCGGCCATTTCCTCGGCCCGGCCACGGTGGACGGTGACGTTACCGAGGCCGAGCTCGGCGATACATTCGTCGAGAAACGTCGTGCGCCGGAGCATGGGCTCCAGGAGGGTCATCTGCACCTGCGGGCGCAGCATCGCGATGACCAGGCCGGGCAGCCCGGCGCCGGAGCCGATGTCGACCACCCTGGCGGCCGGGGGCACCAGCTCCGCAACCATCGCACAGTTCAGCAGGTGCCGCTCCCACAGACGCGGGATCTCGCGCGGCCCGAGCAGCCCCCGCTCGACCCCATCAGTGGCCAGCAGCGACACGAAGCGGCAGGCGAGATCGAGGGCGGGGCCGAATACCTTGGCCGCGGCGTCAGGAGGGGCCGGGGCAGCGGAGCTCATTCAGCGGGATAGACGACGACCCGCCGGTTTGGCTCCTCGCCTTCGGACTCGCTGCGCAGACCCACGTCGGCGACCGCACCGTGCACGATCTTCCGCTCGAACGGCGTCATGGCCGCGAGCTCCTTGGGAGTACCGGTCCGCTTCACCTCATCGGCGGCATCTCGCCCGACCTCGGTCAGCTCGGCCCGGCGCCGCACGCGGTAGCCGCCGACGTCCAGCATGAGCCTGGCTCGTTCACCCGTCTGCCGGTGCACGGCCAGCCGGGTCAGCTCCTGTAGTGCTTCCAGCACCTCG
>JBEKCN010000581.1:0-3883 GCA_050014855.1 Streptosporangiaceae bacterium
AGCGTCCACTTTGACCCCCGTTTGTCCACGTAATTCTGGCCACTTTCAACGGGCGCGTGACGATGCTCGTCAGGAGGGGGACCGGCGGGCACTGGCGGGAGCGGCCTGATCACCTCCTGCCTCACTGCCGCCCTTCGGGGACAATCTCTGCGTGACCGATCACGCGGCGGCCCTGATAGCCATCGGCTTAACCCTCGCCTTCGTCGGCGGCGTGTTCGGCACCAAGTTAATGAGCGCGTACCGGGCCATGTACGGGGCGCAGCTTGCGGTGAGGCTGACGACGGCTGCGATGCGGGCAGCGCGGCTCCGGTGGGCGATGTGGGCCGTGATTATCTTCGCTATCGGCTGGCTCTGGGTGCATGGGAACCTCTGACGTCGCGGTTACGCTGACGCCCCCCCGGGGAGCCCCCGCTGGCCCGGCTCCTGCGGGCTCAGACGTGGAAGGCCGCCCGGCGTGCACTGGGCCGGACCCGCGCGGGCGCGCAGATCTACCCGGCTCACGCCTCACGCAGGCCGGGCATAGCGCCCTGCGGCCTGAAGAAGGTGCTGGAATCCGGGCGCCAGAGCAGCCACACTGCGGCGAGGCCGATCAGCCAGGCCGGCGCCCAGAAGATCAGGCCGAGCACCATCCTGGGCTCGCTGAAGACGCCGATCAGCTTCAGCGTCGCCAGGCCGGATAGCGCCGTGGACAGGATGCGCGCCCAGTTCCGGCCCTGGCCGTTCGCTCGCGCCATCCACAGCCACAGGGCGATCACGATCAGGCCGCCCACGATCCCCGCCGCGATGACCACCGGGAGCGGCTGGCTACGGCCTGCCAGGCGCAGCGTGGCCGCGCTGCGGCCGACGAAGGCCACCGAGATGATCGAGATGATCAGGCTGACGGTGAAGACCGCGGCGCCCGCGTACATGAGCTTGACCGCGGTCAGTACCGACGGGGGAGCAGGAGGCCGCAGCGTTTCGGCCGGCTGGCCGCTGGACGGGCAGGGCTGGTACATCGTGACCTCGCCTAGGGAGCCCGCCGCGGCGGGCGTCATCGGGCCTAGCCTACGCGCTTGCCGGCTTTGCCAAGCTGGCCACGGCCTTCCGCTCGCGCAACGCGGCCGGGACTGCGGCGAGGATCAACGCGCCGGTAAGGGCGAACGCCGCCGGGTAGCCGGTGCGGACGCAGATCAGGCCGAAGACGGCCGGGCCCGCGCCGTAACCGGCGTCGTGGGCGAGGTTCCACAGCGCGCTGGCCTTAGCCTCGGGCAGCTGCTCGATCAGCAGCGCGAACGTCGCGTTCTCGATCACCCCGAGCCCGGCGCCGAACAGCACCATGCCCGCGAAGATCACCACGGGCGAGCCCAGCACCATCATCGCGGCCATGCCGAGCGCCGCCACGGCGAGCGCCGGGACGAGCAGCCGGGCGTGACCGTACCGGTCGCCGTGCTTGCCCGCCTGCCAGCGGCTGAGCGTGGCGATGACCGCCTGGACGAGCAGGGCGGCCGAGGAGAGGTTGCTGGGCATCCCCTTCACGATCGGCAGGAACGAGTCGAGCACGCCGGCCGCGATGGTGGCGGCGGCGAAGATCAGCGGCAGCCGGAGACGACGCCGAGCAGGCCGAGCCCTTCGCCGCGCCGCCCGGGCGGCAGCAGCTTGGCGGTGAGCGCGCCGGTGGCCACGCCGCACAAACCGAAGCCGAGCCCGCGTACCAGGCTGACACTCACCATGACGGCCTGGGGCTCGCGGGCGAGCATGGCCAGGGCCGGCGCGCCGAGCAGCACGGCTCCGGCCGCGACCACCATCCGGTAGCCGAAGCGCCTGATCGCTGCCGCGGCCACGGCCTCGGCCGCCACGGTGCCGAGCAGCAGGGACCCGGTGATCAGCCCGGCCCCGGAGCTGCCGCCGCCGGCCGCATCTTTACGGGCTGCTCGCGGGTACGACGGCCGGCTCCGGGCTGCGGCTTTCCGGGCGGGCCGCTGCCCGCCAGATCCAGGCGGCCAGCAGGACCATGGCCACCGCAAAGGGCAGCGCGAGCAGGATGGCAGGGCCCGGGCCGATTGATGGTAGCTGCTGGGCGAGTTCCAGGCCGGCGAAGAACAGGACCGCCAGCCAGCGCGGCACGCTCTGGCTCCGCCACAGGGCAAGCCCCATGAGCACCGGCCCGGCGAAGATGCCGATGAAGTAGGCGGCCGCAAATACCAGGTAGGCCCGGGAGTTGAAGGTGGTGACCAGGAACCGCGCGGCCGCGTCCGGCGAGATGTGCGCCGTCGCCGCGGCGGCGAGGTTGTACCCGACCAGGACGTTGACAAGAGCTCCGCAGAAGGCGCCGATTCCGCCGATGAGCGCGGCGACGGTGGCCGTGGCCGAACCACGGTGCCTGACCAGGGTGGCGATCGCCGCGTAAGAGACGGCCAGCGCCCCCAGCGCGAGGAGAGTCAGCGAGCCTGAGACGTAGAGCTGAGCCGGATGATGCGCGGCAATCGGCAGTTCCTTGAGCGCGATGGCCCGGCTGCTGATCGGCTGGTCGGTGCCGCGGGGGTTCAGGGCCTCGGCACCGATATACAGCGCGGCGGCGACGGGGAGGAACAGAGCCAGCACCCGCTGACGCGCCCGGGCCGCGCTATCCAGCACGGCCGGCACCGGTGGCCCGTCCCCGTCCGCCGGGGTTGAATGTCGCATCGGCTGCTCCCTTGCTGTCCTTCGGTTAACTGCGCGCTGAGCGCCACCGGGGTCCGGAGCAGCCGGAATATTGGCCTCGTTTACACGTGAATAAACGAGCGCGACTTCTTCTTTGAAATTACGCCCGATATGCGGGCAAAACAAGGAGCCCGAGGAGGGACGATGGCCGGGCCAGCTCCCGGCATGGGGGAGCGGGCGAGCTCGGTGACTTCCAGCGATACCGAGATCCGTGCGCCGTCCGCATACATCTCCGACACGCTCACAATGGCCTGGCCGGGCACGACGTCGTAGTAGACCGCATCGCAGACGTAGGTCGCCCCGGCGCCTCACTCGGCAGGAAGCGCGAGCGTCTCCGCGGCCCGGCCGGCCTCCTGGATGCTGTGCCGGAAGGCCTGCTCGGCCGCGGCCGTCCGCTCGGTCAGCCTCCTGAGCTCCGCCGCGGCGAGTTCGTCCCGCACCGTGCTGGCCAGCAGGTGGCGGACTCGCTCATTGAGGTGCTCCGCTTGCTGGGCGCCGATCCAGTCCCGGTACGTCGCGTCGACCGCTTTGACCGACTCGGCGTAGCGCTCCAGGTTCTGCGCATGTGAGGTGACGGAATCCAGCACCGTCGCGAGATACTGCTGCTGCGGCCTGATAACCGCGGCTGTCATCGGACCGGGGCTCTGCGCGAGGATCCAGCTTTTCTGCCGGCCGGTGGCCTCGCAGTCGGGACACGCCTGGGGCACGACGCCTGCGCTGGCGCCGGTTCCCCGGCAGGCCGGGCACGGTCTTCCGCCGCTCAGCCGCGGCGCCGCGGCGGTACCCGCGATCGCGGCGGGCACGTCCGTCCTGGCCGAGCTGGCCGCGATAATTGATCTGTGCTCGGCCCGCAGATCACAGATTTCACGTACCGTGGCCCAGATCGCCTCGACGTTATCGCTCAGTAGCTTCTCGTCGACCGGCGGATCGAGCAGGTCCTCCGCGCGGGCGTCAGAGCCGAGAATGGCCTTGACCGCTACCTCGGCTCTATACAGGACTTCGGCGCAGTCCGGGTCAAGCCTGCGCCTGTCGAGTGACCGTTTGGCCTCCTGCCGTTGTTTCAGTTCCTGCTGGTGTCTCAGTTGCTCCTGGCTCAGCTCCAGCAATCTGTCATTTTTCCTGGCCTGCAGCTTGAGTGCCCCGCCCGTGGCGGCAACGGTGAAGCCAGTGGTCCCCGCGGCCAGCAGGAACACGTGTGCGCCGA
>JBEKCN010000582.1:0-3883 GCA_050014855.1 Streptosporangiaceae bacterium
CGTCGTCTTGCCGGCCCCGTTCTCGCCGGCCAGGGCGACAAGCTCACCGGGACGGACCGTGAGGTTCACCCCGTCGAGGGCCCGCAGGGACCCGTACCTGACGCTCAGGCCGGATACCGACAGCAGCGGCGTAGTTTCGGCCGGAACCGGCGCGGAAGCGGCAACCATGCCCTCATTGTGTGGCCTGGTCCGCAGGGCCGCCAATTGAAGGGCCGGCTACGCGAGGCGGTTGAGGCGCCCCGGTCGGGGTAGCGGACCCGCATGGCGGTGCTGAACGTGCTCGTCGACCGGCGTAGCCCAGCTCACCGGAGATCGACATCAGGCACGGCCCGCAGGGATGCGGGCGTACCGTCACCCAGAGATCCGGATCAGCCTGAGGCACCTAGCTTCCCGAGCGATATGGTTCCGAAGGGACGCTGCGGTCATAGCGGCCGGCGCTGGCCTATCCAGTCCTTCCCGGCCGGCATCCGCGGCTGACCGGACAGTGCGCACCCGCCGAAAAGGTTTGCACCGGAAAATTTATCCCATCCCCGTGGCAGCTGCGGGCGTCGCGGCTGGCCGCTCAGCCCGGGAAGGCAGAGGGGAGGAAGGGCGCGATGATGCGCGACGGTGCTGACCGCGCCGAGCCGATGGACGTACTGTTTCCCGGCGACGGCGAGATGGCCCGGCGGATGCGGGCGTATCCGTGGCCGGAGTCTGAGCTGGGCGATCCGCGCGGCTGGCCAGCGAGCCTGCGCACCGCCTGCCGGATCTGCCTGACCTCGCGATTTCCGATGATCGTCTGGTGGGGCGAGGAGCTCCGTTTCTTCTACAACGACGCCTACCTTCCGCTGCTCGGAACCAAGCACCCCGCCCTGGCCAAGCCCGGCCAGGCGGTGTGGAGCGAGATCTGGGACATCATCGGCCCCATGCTGGCCTCGGTGATGACCAGTGGCCGGGCCACCTGGTCCGAGGATCTGCTGCTGCCGATGAACCGGCATGGTTACTGGGAGGAGACGTACTGGACGTACTCCTACAGTCCCCTGCATGACGATCAGGGTGCGGTGCGCGGCGTCTTCACCGCGGTCAGCGATACCACCGAGCGGGTCGTTGGCGAACGGCGGCTCGCGGCCCTGCAGGATCTGGGTACGCTGGCCGGCAGCGCCCGCAGTGCAGCCGCCGCCTGCCGCCTCGTCGCCGGCGCACTGGAGCAGGCGGCCAAGGACATCCCGTTCGCGGCGATCTACCTGCGCAAGCCGGGCACCGGCGAGACGGTTCTGGCCGCCACCAGCCCGGCGCAGCACATCCCGGCCCCGCTCACGTCGGGCCCGGGCGGCTGGCCGGTCGAAGCTGTGCTGCGCAGTGGACAGCCGGTGACGCTAACCGACGTGGCCGCCCGGTTCGGCGCGCTGCCGGCTGGCGGCTGGCAGACCGCGCCCACGCAGGCCATGATCCTGCCGCTGCAGGGCGAGACCGGCGGCCGGACGGTAGGCGTCATGGTGCTCGCGGCCAGCGGCGGCCGCGCCCTCGATGAGGCGTACGTTTCCTTCCTCGGGCTGGTCGCCCAGCAGACCGCGGCCCTGATCAATGGGGCCGTGGCCTATCAGTTCCAGCAGCGGCGGGCTGAAGAGCTCACCGAGCTGGACCGGGCCAAGACCGCGTTCTTCTCCAACATCAGCCACGAGTTCCGCACGCCGCTCACGCTGATCATGGGACCGCTGGAGGAGCTGCGCGCGCGGCTGGCCGCGGACGACGAATCCGCCCGCGAGGAACTGGATGTCATCCACCGCAACGGGCTGCGCCTGGGCAAGCTGGTCAACACCCTGCTGGATTTCTCGCGTATCGAGGCCGGCCGGATGCAGGCGCGCTACGAGCCGGTAGACCTGGCCGCGTTCACGGCCGATCTGGCCAGCGTGTTCCGCTCCGCGGTGGAGCGGGCCGGGCTGTCGTACCAGGTGGACTGCGCCAGCCTGGCCGAACCGGTCTACATCGACCGGGAGATGTGGGAAAAGGTCGTCCTGAACCTGCTGAGCAACGCGCTGAAGTTCACCTTCGAGGGCACGATCAGCGTCACCCTGCGGTCGGAGGACGGGCAGGCAGTGCTGCAGATCGCCGACACCGGGATCGGGGTGCCCGCAGACGAGATGCCGCGCCTGTTCGAGCGTTTCCACCGCATTCCCAGCGCCCGCTCCCGCTCCAACGAGGGCAGCGGCATCGGCCTCGCCCTGGTCCAGGAACTGGTCGGCCTGCACGGTGGCACGATCACCGCCGAGAGCACCGAGCATGCCGGCACCGCCTTCACCATCCGGCTGCCGTTCGGGTACGACCACCTGCCACCCGGCAAGGTGGCTCCCGCCGCCGGGCCGGGCCTGGTGTCGGCCGCCGCCGATCCCTTCGTCGAGGAAGCCCTCCGCTGGCTGCCCGGCGGCCAGGCGCCACCGGACACGCTGCCGGCCGCCGTGGACACGCCGGTGCCGGCCGCGGCCGTCCTCGGCCCGGCGGTGCCGGCCCGGGTGCTGCTCGCCGACGACAACGCCGACATGCGTGAATACCTGCACCGGCTGCTGCGGGGCAGCTACGAGGTGACCGCCGTGGCGGACGGGCTGACCGCCCTGGATATGGTCCGGGCCAATGCCCCGGATCTCGTGATCAGCGACGTCATGATGCCGGGCCTGGACGGCCTGGCCCTGGTCGCCGCGCTCCGCGCCGATCCACGCACGGCCGACGTGCCGGTGCTGCTGCTCTCGGCGCGGGCCGGGCAGGAGGCCGCCATCGAGGGCCTGGAGGCTGGCGCGGACGACTATCTCGTCAAGCCGTTCTCCGCCGCGGAGCTGCTCGCGCGGGTACGGGCCAACGTGGAGCTGGCCCGGCTGCGTAATCACCACGCCCGGTGGCGGGCCGCACTGATCGAATCGCTGCACGAGGCGTTCTTCCTGTGCGACGAGACTGGTGCCGTGGTGGAGATCAACGCCGCCTTCACCGAAATCCTCGGCTACGGGCCGGAAGGCCTGCCATATGCGGCCGAGCATGCGTGGTGGCCGCGGAAGGACACCGAGCCGGAGGCGAACCGTCAGATCAGTGAGGCGTTCCGGCAGCTGATGGGCCAGAGCAAGGGAAGCTTCGTGGTCCCGATCACGCACAAGGACGGTCACCGGCTGTGGGTGGCCGCCAGCTTCAACGAGGTCGAGGATCCGGACACGGGGCGGCGGATGGTCGTCGGCACGCTGCGTGACATCACCGCCGAGCACTACGCCGGGCAGCGTGAGGCGGCCCTGGCCGCGATGGGCCTGCTGCTGTCTCAGGCCAGCAGCGTGCCGCAGGCGCTGCAGGGGGCGATCAATGAGCTGCAGCGGCTCTGGCAGGCGCAGCGCGTCCTGGCCGTTGTCTGGGGCGACGGCCCTCAGCCGTCGCTAACGTCGACCGGAGCCGAGACGAGCTGGCCGGACCTGCCCGCGGCGCTGCGGGAACGGATCAGTGCGCTCCGGCGTGAGCCCCTGCTCACCCCCGCGGATGGCCGGGACGCTGCGGCCGAGTACCGGGCGGCCGACGCGGGCCCGGCCGGCGCAGTCGGCATTACCGTCGAGCACCCGCTGGGCTTGCTGGCCGTTTGGATCGACGTGGACACGGCCCGTCCGTTCAGCGCCGAGGACCGGGCCCTGCTCGCCCTGCTGTGCGGTTACCTGGGCCAGGCCCTGCACCGGGTGTACCAGATCGATCAGCAGCGGGAAACGGCCCTCGCCCTGCAGCGGGCCATCCTCGGGCCGGCCCGGCTGCCTGCGGGTTTTGCCGCCCGCTACGAGCCGGCCAATCGCCCGCTGGAGGTCGGCGGCGACTGGTACGACATCGTCGAGCTGCCCGACGGGCGGATCGGGATCGTGGTCGGTGACTGTGTCGGGCACGGCCT